>CATYHY010000001.1 GCA_958407085.1 uncultured Collinsella sp.
CTTTCGAGCTGGTTTACCGGTGAGTTCGATCACGGCGACGCGATTGTGACCATCAGGCCCGGACAGGGTGGCCTGGAGGCGCAGGACTGGACCTTCATGCTCTTTAAGATGTACATGAAGTACTGCCAGCGTCGCGGCTGGAAGGTTACCATCAACGACTGCCCCGCGGCCGAGGTCATCGGCATCGACCGTGCGACCTTTACCGTAGAGGGCAAGGACGCGTTTGGCATGCTGCGTGCCGAGGCCGGTGTGCACCGCTTGGTGCGCATTAGCCCCACCGACGACAAGAAGCGCCGCCAGACCACGTTTGCCGGCGTCGAGGTCATCCCCGTGCTGCCTGACGATATCGACATCGAGATCAGTCCCGACGATATCCGCGTGGACGTGTATCACGCGAGCGGCCCGGGCGGCCAGGGCGTCAACACCACCGACTCCGCCGTACGCGTGACGCATTTTCCCAGCGGCATCGTTGTCACTTGCCAAAACGAGCGCAGCCAGATTCAGAACAAGGCCGCGTGCATGCAGATTCTCAAGGCCCGTCTGTACGAGATCGAGCTTGAGAAGCGCGCCGAGGCGCTCGACGAGATTCGTGGACCCAAGACCACGATCGGGTTTGGTAACCAGATTCGCAGCTACGTGCTCTACCCGTACCAGATGGTCAAGGACCTGCGTACGGGCGTGGAGACCAGCAACGTCGAGGCCGTTCTCGACGATGGCGATCTGGATCCGTTTGTGATCGGCTACCATCGCTGGGCAACCGGCAACGCCGATGCGGAAGGCTCGGACGCCTAGGCACATGGTTGGCTCCGGGTCGATGCAAACACTTCGCAGGGGTGGTATTTGCTCGATGAATCGGTAGAATCGAATACAGCAAGAAGTTCAAAGCGCACTCGTTTGGGTGCGCTTTTTTGAGGGAGGCAGCATGGCATATCGTCTGGACATCAAGCGCATTCTTTCGCTGAACTTCTTTCACGATCTGCCCAAGATTATGCTGGGCTGCGCTCTGGCCGCTATCGCGACGGACCTGTTTTTGATCCCCAACGGTCTTGCTGCTGGCGGCGTTACGGGTCTCGCCACGATTATCCAGGCGGTCGGCGCCTCGCATGGCATCTCGCTGCCTGTCGGTATTCAAACCATCGTGATGAATGCCTTGCTGCTGCTGGTCGTTATGCGCGAGGGTGGCATGTTCTACGTGGTCCAGACGGCGACGGGCTTTGTGCTGCTGGGCTTCTTCACCGACCTGTTTGCTCCGTTTGTGGCGCCGCTGGCACATGCCGACCTGATGCTGCCCGCTATGTGGGGCGGCATTATCACGGGTATCGGCTACGGCATGGTGCTGCGCGCCGGCGCCAACACTGGCGGCTCTGACACCATCGGTCAGATTATCTCGCGCAACACATCGCTGCCGGTTGGCTCGACCGTCATGGCGATCGATGTTGCCGTGTGCGCGCTGTCGGCCCCGGTCTTTTCGGTCGAAAACGCGCTGTATGCGGGCCTTTCGATGGTCATTAGCGGCTATGTGATTGATGCCGTGGTCGACGGTGGCAACAGGCGCCGTATGGTGCTCATCATCTCGGACAAGTTTCCCGATATCGCGGCCGACATCATGTATGGCCTGGGTCGCGGCTGCACCAAGTTTAAGGCGACCGGCATGTACTCGGGCGCCGAGAAGCCGGTGATCATGGTAATCGTGAGCCGTCGCGAGCTCAATACGCTCAAGACCATTGTGCGCGAGCGCGACCCGCGTGCTATTGTGACGGTCGCTGACGTTACGGAGACCTTCGGTGAGGGATTCAAGGACATTAACGCGTAGGGCCGACTGCGTTCCATCCAAAAGACGTTCACATTGGTAAACCGTTTCATCAGCGATTCTGCCTGCTAAATTGTTCAAATAATGATAAATACTCTGGTAAAGCTTCCGGTTTCCAGCATAATGAATGACGTACGTGCATCGCGGCTGGGTTGGGACGACCTTCTGTGCCGTGCGCATCTTGTCTAAAGAGGATGAAAGGAAGGCACAATGAGCGACGAAGAGCTCAAAAAGGTTGCCAACGAGGTAAGGAAGGGCATCGTCACCGGCGTGCACGCTGCCAAGTCCGGCCATCCGGGCGGTTCGCTCGGCGCTGCCGACATCATGACCTATCTGTACTTTGAGGAAATGAACGTCGACCCGGCCGACCCCCGCAAGGCCGACCGCGATCGCTTCGTGCTTTCCAAGGGTCACTGCGCGCCTGGACTGTACGCCGTGCTCGCTGAGCGCGGATTTTTCCCCAAGGAGGATCTCGAGACGCTGCGCCACATCGGCAGTCACCTGCAGGGTCACCCCAACATGAACGACACCCCGGGCGTTGACATGTCCACCGGTTCGCTCGGCCAGGGCATCTCCGCCGCCGTGGGCATGGCCGTTGCCGCCAAGCACTGGGGTGACGACTATCGCACCTACGCCCTGCTGGGCGACGGCGAGAGCGAGGAGGGCCAGGTTTGGGAGGCCGCCATGTTTGCCGGCAACCAGCAGCTCGATAACCTCTGCGTGATCGTTGACCACAACGGCCTGCAGATCGACGGCCCCGTCGAGGAGGTCAACGACCCCATGCCGCTCGCCGACAAGTTCCGCGCCTTCAAGTTCCATGTGGTGGAGCTCGCCGACGGCAACGACTTCGACCAGATTCGCGCCGCCTTTGCCGAGGCCCGCGCTACCAAGGGTCAGCCGACCGCCATTATCGCCGAGACCACGAAGGGCAAGGGCGTCTCCTTTATGGAGAACCAGGTGGGCTGGCACGGTAAGGCCCCCAACGATGAACAGTTTGAGCAGGCCATGGCAGAGCTCACGGCCGCCGGAGAGGAGCTCTAGGATGGCAGACGTCAAGAAAATCGCCACGCGCGTAAGCTACGGCGAGGCCCTCGTCGAGCTCGCCAACGAGCACGATGACTTTGTGGTCCTCGACGCCGACCTGGCCGCCGCCACGCAGACCGGCAAGTTCAAGGCGGCCTGCCCTGACCGCTTCTTCGATGTGGGCATTGCCGAGAGCAACCTGATGGGTGTTGCCGCCGGTATCGCGACCACCGGCCGCGTTGCCTTCGCGAGCAGCTTTGCCATGTTCGCCGCCGGCCGCGCCTTTGAGCAGGTCCGCAACTCCATCGGCTACCCGCACCTTAACGTTAAGATTGGTGCCACGCACGCCGGTATCTCGGTGGGCGAGGATGGTGCCACGCACCAGTGCTGCGAGGATATCGCCCTGATGCGCGTCATCCCCGGCATGACCGTTATCGTTCCCGCCGACGACGTGGAGGCCCGTGCCGTGACGCGCGCCGCCTACGAGTGCGACGGCCCCGTGTATATGCGCTTCGCCCGTCTGGCCTCGCCGGTTATCAACGACCCCGAGACCTACAAGTTCGAGGTAGGCAAGGGCATCGTCATGCGCGAGGGCACCGACGTCACCATCATCGCCTGCGGCCTGATGGTCGGCGAGGCGCTCGAGGCCGCTGAGCAGCTTGCTGCCGAGGGCATCGATGCCGAGGTCATCAACATGCACACCATCAAGCCCATCGATGCCGACCTGATCGTCAAGAGCGCCACCAAGACCGGCCACGTCGTGACCGTCGAGGAGCACTCCGTGATCGGTGGCCTGGGCAGCGCCGTCGCCGACGTCCTGTGCGAACAGTGCCCGACGCCGCTTAAGAAGATCGGTGTCAACGACACCTTCGGCGAGTCCGGTCCGGGCGCCGAGCTCCTGCACAAGTACGGCCTGGATGCCGCCAACACCGTGGCGACCACCAAGGAGTTCTTGGCCTAAGGCATTTTGCTTTGGCCTTGACCTGAGAGCCGTTCCCGCGCTGGATAATAAATAAGCCGGGGTGCCTTTCGTGTGGGGGCACCCCGGCTTTGTGTTTGGGGGAGGAGCGGTTAGAGGAGCTTCACGGTCGGGGCGAGGGCGTTGGCAAAGATATCGTCTGGCCAGAATACCGCTGCGACATTAGCGTCATTTGCCGCAACCATATCAGCAAGAATGGAGTCGTAGGAGATTGTCCCCAACGATTGGAGGTCGACTATCTCGCGTGCGGCATCATCTGAACACAAGTTAAGACGATATTCAGCTTTTGATAAATGGTCTTGCCCCGCATCAAAGGCCCAACGATAAATTACTAGTTTTACATAGTGGTTTTCGTCGAGCTTGATGTCGCGAATACGGCCGCACTCGATATCTCCCGCGTTTCCATACGGTTCATTTTTCATGGCAAGATATCCAAGCTCTTTATCTGGAAAGGCAGTCGAGTACAGCCCTATCACATCTCCGTCGACTTCTGCTGTCACCCTACCATCCCAGTACTCGGGCAGGTCGACACTGAAGGTTTGGGCCTCGATGTGGCGTGCGGCGGCTTTGCGCTGTTCCTCGGCCTGGCGCGCCGCTTCTTCTTCGGCGGCTTTCTTGGCCGCGACGGCGGTGTCGCGGCGGTTCGTTGCGGCGTGTTGCAGCGCATCGACGTTGGGCGCGTTCTTACCCTTGTATGCCATGGCGAGCGTCACGGCGTCATTGATCTCGTCGTCGGTTACCTCGGCGGCGTCGATGGGCGTAAAGTCCAAAACCGAATCCTGCTCGGCGAGTTCTGCCAAGTCGATCTTCTCGCCCTTGGCAAAAGTGTCGTCGAGCGTGAGCTCGGCCTTTGTGCAAGGCACCTGGTAGATAGTGCCATCGGCGGCGATGGGGGAGCCTGCCGCCTTGAGCGTGTACTTGCCCTGGATAAGCTTGATGCCCGAGCCGTCAGAAGCGACATATTCGACCTTGTCGACCTTCTTTCCGTCGACCGTCTTGCCCTTTACGCACACCGGCACACGAGAAGCGCCGTTATCGGTGTCCCAGCCTTCAGCCTTTACATTCACCACGAGCGCATGCTTGGAATGCGCCGACTCATATTGTTCCTGCTCCTGGACATGCTGCTGATATAGGTGGTACGCCAATCCGCCGCCCCCGCTAACAACGATTACCGCCGCGCAGACGATAGCGATCACGACGCCTTTCTTGGGCTTCTTACTGTGGGCGGGCGAACCCACAGGTGCCGGCGCAACCGCAGGGTTGGCTACGGGCATATCCTGCGTCCCGTCAAGCGCAGCCCCACATCCCACGCAAAACCGTGCACCATCAGCAAGCTCAGCACCACAATACGGACAAACCATATCAACCTCCAGCAAGCCGAGAACCATCTTTCTAACTCAACTGTAAAGCGAAAACCCCAACCCAAGTTGCGCAACAATGAGCCCCAATATAAGTTGCGGTGAAATAGGGATTGATTAGGGCTTTTAACTGCTAAAACAGTCCCTATTTCACCGCAACTTCTAAAGAGGCCCCTTAGTAGCCGCAGGCCGGGCACAGGGTTACCTCCCAAATCTTTCCGCAGCGCAGGCCGGCGTTTGTCCGCAGCTCCGCAGGAGCAGGACAAATGCCGGCCATGCGCGAGGACGATTTGGGAGGTAACCCTGTGCGCGGCCGGACAGATCCCAAAGCCCGCCATGCTTCTTATGTGCAGCAAAGGCAATCCTGCTAAAATACAAGGCGCTCATGTAGTTTAAACGCACGACGATAAGGAGCACCAGTGGGTAACCACTTCCGTACCTCCGGTGCGGGCGATGAAGCCCCCAAGACGCAGCCGAGCGTCGCGGGCAGTCGTTTCGCCACTCCGGATTCAGAGGATCAGCTGTTTAGCCCGATCCCCGCACAGCCGGCAGATCAGGCACAGCCGGCGGCAGATCCCTTTGCCTACAACCCCAACAACGATGTAGCGCTTTCCGGCACGGCTGGCTTTGAGCCCGTTCAGGCGGTGACCGCCCGTGTGGCTCAGCCTCAGATGAGCGCCGCCACGCCGCAGCCTACTATGGCCGGCATCCCCGATCCCATGGCCCCTGCGGCTCCCGCGCCGCAGCCCGCGCAGTCCGGTCTTTTTGCCGGCATTCCCGACCCCACGCAGCCTGCGGCTCCCGTGGTCGAGCGCGATCAGGCCGCCGAGGTCGCAAGTCTCGACAACGCGCTCAACAACCCCGACTTCACGTCGGTGTTTGCGCCCATCGACCCGCAGGCCAGCCGCAAAAAGATGGCCAAGCAGGCCGGTGTCGAGCCCGTCATCCTTATGGAGCACGTCACCAAGATCTATCCGGCGCAGCCCAACAAGCCCGCACTCGACGACATCAACATCGAGATCTATCCGGGCGAGTTCGTCTTTTTGGTCGGTCACTCCGGCTCGGGTAAGACCACGCTGCTGTCGACGCTCAACCGCGACGTCAAGCCCACAAGCGGTCGCATTTTGGTCGCCGGCCAGGATCTCATGAAGATCAAGAACCGCAAGGTTCCGTTCCTGCGTCGTCAGATTGGCGCCGTGTTCCAGGACTTTAAGCTCCTGCCGCAAAAGACCGCTTACGAAAACGTGGCGTTTGCCCTGCAGTGCATCGGCAAGCCCAAGGGTGTCATTCGCAGCCAGGTGCCCGAGGTGCTGCGTCTGGTCGGTCTGGCCGACCAGATGGACTCGCTGCCCGATCAGCTTTCCGGTGGCGAGCAGCAGCGCGTGGCCGTTGCCCGCGCTATGGTCAACCGCCCACCGCTGCTGATTTGCGACGAGCCCACGGGCAACCTCGACCCGGCGATTTCGCTGGGCATCATGAAGCTGCTCGAGCGCATTAACCGCACCGGTACCACCGTGATCGTCGCTACGCACGACCGCGAGATGGTCGATAGCATGCACCGTCGCGTGATCGCCCTCGAGGGCGGCCACGTAATCCGCGACCAGGAGAGGGGAGGTTACGGCAACTATGGCACCAACTAACGTGGGCTACTCGCTCAAAGAGGCAATCAGCCACTTCTTCCGTAACTGGACCACCTCGCTCGGCGCCGTCATCACGATTTTCCTTTCGCTGTTTATCATCGGCCTGTTCATTATGGGTTCCGCGATGCTGAACTCCGTGATCGGCACCGTCGAGGATCAGGTCGTCATCAACGCCTTTATTAGCGATGACGCCGACCAGGCAGATGTTCAGGCCTTTGAGGCCGAGCTCAAGACGTGGAGCAACGTCAAGTCCGTGACGTACAAGGACAAGGACGACGCGCTGGCCGAGTACACGAGCAAGATGTCGGGTAACGCCGACGCTACCATGAGCGCGCTCGACGGTCAGAACCCGCTGCCGGCTTCGTTTGCCATCGAGATGGACGATCCGTCCATGGTCGAGAGCACGGCCCAGAAGCTCAAGAAGAACGCCGATTTTCAGAAGATCGCGGACGACGGCGACGTTAACGCGAGCGTTCTGTACGGCCAGGAGGAAGTGAGCCGCCTGTTCCAGGTGACGAACTACATCCGTATCGCCGCCGTGGTGCTCGTCGGCCTGCTGACCTTTATTGCGTTCATTTTCATTAACAACACGATTCGCCTGTCCATTACGGCGCGTCGTCGTGAGATCGCGATCATGCGCCTGGTGGGCGCAAGCAACGGTTTCATTCGCGGGCCGTTCATTACCGAGGGCGTGCTGCAGGCCATTTTGGGCTCGCTGCTTTCCATCGGCGTGCTGGAGCTGCTGCGTAACCTGATGGTTCCGCGTCTGCAGGAGAGCATCGGCTGGATGTCGTTTGCGCTGCCGATGCAGTACTATCTGGTGACCTACGCCGCACTGATTCTGGTCGGCGTCATTATCGGTCTCTTTGGTTCCGCCATCGCCATGCGCCGCTATCTGCGCGTGTAGGCGTGCTTGGAATTCGTTCCTTCAACGGGTCGTCTCTTTTGGGGGCGGCCCGTTTTTTGATCCCTAGGGGACGGTGGAATACGGATCATCGTGGCGCTGGTCTATCTATGCGATCCGCAATCCTGCCGTCCCCTAGGGATCATTTGGGTAGACTCTTGGGGTGTAAACGGCCATCGATAGTAAGGAGGCGCCATGGGGCGCAATAACAAGCATAAGCGTGGAGCACGCAATAAGCGCGGGCCGGTGCGCAGCGAGCGTCGCCCGAGTCTGACCGGACGCGTGCAGCTCCATGAGCATAGCGCCTACGTTGTAACCGAAAACGGCGACTACAAGGTCATGGGCCGCGGCAAGCGCGAGATTATGGACGGCGATACCGTTGCCGTGAGCATTAAGAACAGCCCGCATGGCGAGCGACGCGCCGTAATCGAGGGCGTCGTCGAGCGTGCGGCCATTAGTGTGGTGGGCACGTACCAGACCGCCGGCCCGCTCGGGGTGATCGAGCCGCTTGATTCTCGCCTTAAGGCCGATTTCTTTATTCTGCCGGAGGACACCTCGGCGGAGCGCTTGGGCGTTCATCCGGGTGATGCGGTCGTCGCGCGCATTCTGACATATCCGACGCGCCTGGAATCGGGCACCGTGACGATCGAGCGCCGTATTGGCGGCGATGATGCGCCTGATTTGGGCGTTCAGTATGTGATGGCGCGCTATGGCTATACCGATACGTATCCCGAGGCCGCGCTAGCCGAGGCCGAGGCACTTTCGCTCGATGTTGCCTCGGCACTCAAGGACCCGCTCCGCCGAGACCTGCGCGACCGCTTTGTCATTACGATTGACCCAGTCGACGCGCGCGACTTTGACGACGCCATCTCGCTGGAGCGTACGCCCGAGGGTGGCTACAAGCTGGGTGTCCATATTGCCGACGTTTCGCACTATGTTGCTTGGGACGGACATATCGATCTGGAAGCCCGCCATCGCACGACGTCGGTGTATCTCGCCGATCGCGTGCTGCCCATGTTGCCCGAGCGCTTGTCGAACGATCTGTGCTCGCTGCGTCCCGACGAGGACCGCCTGGCGTTTACCGTCGACATTGAGCTCGACGCGCAGGGTCGCGTGCGCCATTACGATCCCTATCCCAGCGTGATTCGCTCGCGCGTGCGCATGGACTACGACGGTGCCGAGGCGCTGCTGGTGCGTGCCGGTGCGGTGGAGTATTCGGTGCTGGAGGGTGCCGCCGAGGATGTTGCCGCGGTTGAAGCCTCGCGCGAGGAAGCACTCGAGCGCGGGCTTGCGTGCGAGGAAGCCGCTCGCGGCTATAACGTCGACTTGGGGGATTTCCTCGTAGCTGCCAACGAGCTCGCCGAGCTTCGCCGTCGTATTCGTCGCGCACGCGGTTCGGTCGACTTTGACACGGCCGAGATCCGTGCGCTGCTGGACGAGAACGGCGTGCCCGTGCAGATCGTGGCACGCGAGCGCTCCTGCGCCACGTCGCTGATTGAGGAAGCCATGCTGCTGGCCAACGAGTGCGTGGCGGAGTGGCTGGCCGACCGCGATATCGAGGCCTGCTATCGCGTGCACGATGACCCCAGCCCCGACAGCCTGCATGGTGCCGCCGTGGCGCTGGCGCAGCTGGGTATCATCGATGACCGCCGTGCGGCCGGCATTGCTCTGGGAAGCCCCGATGAGCTGCAGGCGGCGGTTGATGCCGCAGCCGGTACGGCTAACGCGCCGCTCGTCAACACGTTGCTGCTGCGCAGTATGCAGCGCGCACTGTATAAGCCGCGCAACGAGGGCCACTTTGCACTTGCCGCGCCGTGCTATTGCCACTTTACGAGTCCCATTCGCCGCTATCCCGATCTGGTGGTGCATCGCGTACTCAAGCTGCAGCTGGCCTACGAGCAGCTGGGCGGCAAGGACGCCTTGGTGCGTACGCCGCGGCTGATCGGTAAGGGTCGCGAGTCCCTGCCGCGCATCCTGCCGCAAATCTGCCGCGCGTGCAGCGATGCCGAGCGTGCGGCCGACGCCGCCAGCCATGCGACGCAAAAGATCAAGATCGCCCAGTACTACGAGGACCGCCTGGGCGAGCGCTACGCCGGAACGATCTCGTGGGTCAGCAGCATGGGCCTCTTTGTGCGCCTGGATCTGACACAGGTTGAGGGTTTGGTTTCAATCAAGAGTCTGGGCAACGAGTGGTTCGAGTTTGATGAGGACGCGCTCACGCTCACGGGCGCCGACACGGGGACTCGCTATGAGCTGGGGCAGCGTGTGATCATCGAGGTCTCGCGCGTCAACACCACGCGCGGGCACTTGGATTTCAGGCTTATTCATTAGCCGGAATTTGGTGATTGATAGAGAACGGGGCGGTCTTTTGGGGGCCGCCTTTTTTGTGGCGGTTCAATCGCCTTGCCGCTCGCGCGCTCGCGTCATCCGCCTGCTATAGGGGAGATAAAACCTACCAAAATAAACCTGTTCCTTTTGGCAGGTTTACGAGAGAGCGGGGATGAGATGACAACGGTGTACGGGTATGCGCGAGTGAGCTCGCGTGATCAAAATCTGAATCGGCAGCTGGATGCGCTGGGCGCCTATGGCGTGGAGCCGGCGAATATCTTTGCCGATCGTGCGAGCGGCAAAGACTTCGATCGACCGCGGTATCGCGAGCTGCTGTGCGCGTTGGATTCCGGTGATGTGCTGGTGGTACTTTCCATTGATCGGCTGGGCCGTAACTACAGCGAGATCCTCGAGGAATGGCGGTGCATAACCAAAGAGCTCGGCGCCGCCATCGTGGTGCTGGACATGCCATTGCTCGACACGCGCGCCAGAGACTGTGGCGGGTCGGACGTGACGAGTGCGTTGATTGCCGATATTGTTTTGCAGCTGCTGAGCTATGTGGCGCAGGTGGAGCGCGAGAACATTCACCGACGCCAAGCCGAGGGCATTGCGGCGGCGCGAGCGCGCGGCGTGCGCTTTGGCCGGCCCCGCAAGCCCTGTCCTCCGCAATTCGAGTTGGTGCGCGATACCTACGAGGCGGGTGATATCACGCGGAGTCAGGCGGCAAAGCGGCTAGGCGTGTGCGTGGGGACGTTCGATCGCTGGATGCGAGAGATGGAGTAGGGGCGCCACGGTCCTTTGGCGCCCCGATTCGAACATTTTGGATTTCGCTACGGCGACAACTGCATTTGGGGGTACACTCGCTGCTGCTCAAAAAATGACGGAGGTTAGCCCTTGGCGCGTGTGAAGCACATAGTCGGGTGGATTTCGGTTGTCCTGCTGGTCGTGACGCTGGCAAGTATCTGGATGCTGACGGAGCAAAACGTGGAGCAGACGTCATCGCTCAGCGAGTCCACTGCGCGCGCGGTGGAAGGGCAAAGCGTCAGCGTGCAGCCCGAGACTGCGGGGGAGACCCAGGCGGGAGATGCCGCCGGGGACGCGGACTCAACGACTGGCGCCATTCATCCCGACCCGCTTGCGCCCGTTCGTCTGTGGATGGGTGCCAACATTCGTCGCGTCGCACATACCGTTGAGTTCTTCTTTGTAGGACTGTTTGCTTCGTCGGCGGCGGCGTGCCTGGGCGAGTGCCTGCCGTGCGCGCGATTCCGGTACGTACTCGCTCTGCTCTTTTGCGCCGTCTGCTCTGTCGGTGACCAAGTGCACAAGATCTTTGTTCCTGGTCGTCATTTCGACATGATCGACCTGGGCTTCGATGCCGCGGGTTACGTTGTCGCCATGCTGTTGGTGCTGTTGGCCGCCGCGCTGGTTCAGTGCGCGACCTGTCCCATTGGCGCCCATGCGAAACGCCGTTAACAACCCTGTTACAAATAATGCGACCTCGATGAATCATTTTGTGTCGCGCGTATTTCCGAGCGGTCGGATTTGAGGGGCGAGCGGTAGAACGCTCGCCCTTTGTGCGCCACGATGCGGCACAATGTACCGTAAAAGCTGTTTATATCCGGTACGAATCATTCTTTGGTCTTTAATTCTTCTCAACGGAGGTGTTTGAGATGACAAACGGATTGCTTTTAAGGCTTCGCGAGCGTGAGCTCAGCGCGAGTCCAGCGGAACGCAATGTCATCGCATACGTGAGTGCTCATCCGCATGAGGTGGTCGGGCTGTCCGTCCGCGGTCTTGCCGATGCCACGTTCTCCTCGCCCTCGAGCATTTTGCGTTTTTGCAAGCGCTTGGGTTTTGCGGGCTACAAGGAGTTCCAGCGCGAACTGATTGCCGAACTGGCGCTCTTGGGTGACAAGAAAGACGTTGCCCTCGAGGACATCTCCATGGACGACAGCGTCGAACGTATCGTGGGGAAGGTGATGAAGAGCAACGTGCGCACAATCGAGGCGACGGCGCGAACGCTCGATTACACCGTCTTGGAGCGATGCGCGGCCCATCTTAAGCGGGCACGCGCGGTCAATCTGTTCGGTATTGGTGCCTCTCGTTTGGTTGCGCACGATCTGGCGCAAAAGCTCATGCGTGTTGACAAAGAGTGCCATCTGTACGACGACTGGCATGATCAGCTCCTGTGTGCCAAGAACATGCATGAGGGCGATATGGCAATCGCCTTTAGCTACTCGGGCTTAACGCAAGAAGTGCTGGACTGCACCGTCGAGGCTCAACGTCACAACTGTCCCGTTGTGGCCGTGACCAAGGTAGACGGATCGTCCAAGCTTGCCACCATGGCCGATGCCGTGCTCGGCGTTGCTGCAAGCGAGCCCTTGGTCCGCAGCGGTGCCATGGCCTCGCGTATGGCCCAGCTTATGGTTGTCGATGCCCTGTACGCTGCTTACGTTGCCAGCGACTACGAGCGGGCGACGCATGTCATTAAGCAAAACTACATCGAGAAACAGGAAAGATGAGGTGAATGAAATGCTCGATTTAACAAAATTCACGACTGAACAGCGTAATCAAAGGTCAATGGACCTCGATACGATGACATCGCTGCAAATCGTCACGACGATGAACGATGAGGATCTTCGTGCCGTCCAGTCGGTCACGAAAGTGTTGCCCCAGGTTGCCACAGCAATCGACTGGGCTGCTGAGGCACTCGAGCGCGGCGGGCGCGTCTTTTACATGGGTGCAGGCACCAGTGGTCGTCTGGGCGTGCTCGACGCTTCGGAGTGCCCGCCCACGTTTGGTGTGTCACCCGATCTGATTGTCGGGCTCATTGCCGGAGGCGAGACGGCGTTTATCAAGGCTGTCGAAGGTGCCGAAGACAGCGAGGAGCTTGGCGCGAGCGACCTGCGGGAGCGTGGACTTTCGGACAAGGATCTTGTCGTTGGCCTGGCAGCAAGCGGTCGTACTCCCTATGTGGTGGGCGGCCTTGTGTACGCCAAGGCAACTGGGTGCAAGACCATCGCAATTGCCTGTAACCAAGGGTCGAAGATCGGGGAGAGTGCGGATCTTGCCATTGAGCCCGTGCCCGGTCCCGAGGTGCTGACCGGCTCAACGAGGCTCAAGGCGGGAACGGTCCAAAAGCTCATTCTCAACATGATTTCGACCGGTGCCATGGTCAAGATCGGCAAGGTGTACCAAAACCTGATGGTCGATGTGCAGCAGACGAACGAGAAGTTGGTGGTGCGCGGCCAGAACATCGTGATGGAGACGACCGGCTGCACGCGCGAGCGCGCTGTTCAGGCGCTTGCAGATGCCGGCGGCCACGTAAAGACCGCTATTGTCTCGGTGCTGCTGGACTGCGATGTCGAGCAGGCTGCGGTAGCTCTTGAACGGGCGCACGGCCATGTCCGTACTGCGGTGAGTGGCCATGAGAAGAGCAATGCCGATGTCCAATAGGTGCACGGCGTGAGCTGATATGACATCCAGACGAGATACCCAATACAAGGAGGAGTTATGACGAACAAAGAGCTGGCTCAAAAGCTGCTGGACCTTTTGGGCGGTAAAGACAACGTGCTCGCAAACGCGGCGTGCATGACGCGCCTGCGCGTGACCGTCAAAAACACGGGCAACGTCGACACGGAGGGTATTAAGGCGCTCGACGGCGTGATGGGCCTGGTCGAGGACGATACGATGCAGATCGTGCTGGGTCCGGGCAAGGTGAATAAGGTGCTCGAGGAGTTCTCCAAGCTCACCGGCCTTGCGAAAGGCGTTGCTGACGAGAGCGTGGTTGACGCTGCGGCCACAAACAAGGCCGCACAGAAGGCCAAGTACGAGTCTAAGCCGGTTCAGGCCTTCCTCAAGAAGATTTCCAATGTCTTTGTCGCCCTGCTTCCCGGCATCATTGCGGCTGGCCTCATCAACGGTATCTGCAACGTCATTAACGTCTCGACGGCAGGCGCGCTTGCAGGCGAGTGGTGGTACCAGGGCATTCGTTCCATGGGCTGGGCCTTGTTTGCCTATCTGCCCATCTTGGTGGGCTATAACGCGGCACGTGAGTTTGGCGGCTCCGCTGCGCTGGGCGGCATCGCCGGCATGATGTGTATCGCCAACAGTGCCATGCCCCTGCTTGCGCCTGGCGCGGCTGATCCTGCCACTGCCATTCTGCTGCCCCTCACCAGTGCGCAGTACAACCCCGCAGCGGGCGGCATGATCGCGGCTCTCATCGCTGGCGCATTTTTTGCCTGGATGGAGCGTCAGATTCGCAAGGTTATGCCCAACGCGCTCGATACGTTCCTGTCCCCGCTGCTGGTGCTCATCATCGGCGCCTTTGCTCTGATGCTCGTCATCCAGCCGGTTGGCGCATGGCTGACGACTGCTATCTTTAGCGTCCTCACCTTTATCTTCGAGAAGCTGGGCGTCCTGGGCGGCTATATCCTGTCGGCAGGCTTCTTGCCGCTGGTGTCCGTCGGCCTGCATCAGGCGCTCACGCCGATCCACGCTATGCTCAACGATCCCGACGGCGCTACCAAGGGCATCAACTACCTGCTGCCCATCCTTATGATGGCTGGCGGCGGCCAGGTCGGTGCCGGTCTGGCGCTGTACTTTAAGACCAAGAACGCCAAGCTCAAGAAGTACGTCGCCGAGTCCATCCCCGTTGGCATCCTGGGCGTGGGCGAGTCTCTGATGTACGCCGTTACGCTGCCGCTCGTTCGTCCGTTTGTGACGGCCTGCCTGGGTGCCGGATTTGGCGGCGCGCTTGCAGCACTGCTTCACATCGGCACGGTTTCCCAGGGTGTTTCCGGTCTGTTTGGCCTGTTGATCGTCGTTCCTGGTCAGCAGCTCGGCTACGTTGCCGCTATGCTGCTTGCTTATGCCGCCGGCTTTGTCCTGACGTGGTTCTTTGGCGTCGACGAGCAGAGGATCAACGAGTTCTTTGGCGAGTAGTTTGATATCGCGAGCCGTGTTGCTCAGGGCTCGCGGCGCGCGGAAGATTTCTTGATGCTATGGTTGTGCCGGCGGGGCTAACTGCTCCGCCGGCCTTTTTTAAAGGAGCGTTGAAGCGTGAAAACGGGTATTTCGATTTATCTTTCTAGCCCTCTGCAGGATATTGAACGGACGATTGAGCGTGGCGCCGCGGCGGGTGCGCGCTATGCGTTTACCTCGCTGCATATTCCCGAGGATGGGGGAGCGGCGTATGCCGATAAGGTCCGTCACGTGCTGTCGCTGCTTTCCGCCCGCGGCATTGCGCTCATTGCCGATGTGGGGCCGCGCACGTGCGATTTGCTCGGGCTTGAGCGTATCGAAGATCTGCGCGATCTGGGGCTGGAATACCTTCGTTTGGACTATGGCTTTAGCGCCCAGCGGGTCGCGGAGCTGTCCGGTGAATTTCGCATTGTGGTCAATGCATCGACGGTGAGTTCTGATGAAATCGCATCGTGGCGAGAAGCCGGTGCCGATGTGACTCGTTTTGCCGCCTGCCACAATTTTTATCCCAAGCCTTATACCGGTTTAGCTCTGGAGGACATTGCTCGGACGAATCTTCGTCTTGCGGCGCTTGGCTTCGAAATCATGGCTTTTGTGCCAGGTGACGCCAACGTTCGCGGGCCGGTATTCGAGGGACTGCCGACGGTTGAGGCGCAGCGCGGTCGCGCGTCGAAGGTTGCCCTCAACATGCTTGAGCTCGCACACGGCGCCGATTGCGACATCGTTTTGGTTGGCGACCCCGATCTTTCCGATGCGGGCTGGGCGCAGTTTGCTCAAGTTTCTGCCGGATACGTGGATTTGCAATGCGAGCTTGAGTCCGGCTATGCCTATGTACGTGGGCAGATTCATCACGACCGGCCCGATTCGAGCGCCCTCATCTTTAGGTCTCAGGAGTCGCGCACGACGCTTAAGCCGGATTCCGTGCCGACGGATACCGGTGCCGGCCTGCCGCGAAAGGCGGGGTCGATCGCTGTGAGCAATAGCGGCTATGGGCGCTACGAAGGCGAGCTTGAGATTGCGCGGGTCGATCTTCCCGGTGACGAGCGCATGAACGTTGCGGGCCATATCACGCCCGAGGCAATGGAGCTGTTGCCGTTCATCAAACGCGGATTCGGGGTACGGTTCGTTTAGCGTGTGACCCGTGGGCTACAATTGCCTCATCATGCGAAGGCGCCTCGTATGGTGTGTACCTGCGTTGGCCGATCTACATTCGGAGGATTCCCATGACCGTATTGTTTGTTGAATATCCCAAGTGCTCGACCTGTAAAAAGGCCAAGGCATGGCTGGACGAACATGGGGTTGAGTATATCGACCGCGATATCGTTACGGACAATCCCACGGCCGATGAACTTGCGACCTGGATTGCTCGTTCGGGGCTGCCGGTGCGACGCTTCTTTAACTCGTCGGGCATGAAATATCGAGAGCTGGGCCTGAAGGCGCGCCTGGATGCGGGTATGACGGACCAGGAATGCTGCGAGCTGCTGGCGACCGACGGCATGCTTGTTAAGCGTCCGCTACTGGTGGGCGACGACTTTGCGATCCCCGGCTTTAGGGAAGCGGCTTGGACCGAGGCGTTGCTGTAGCGGCTGCGGAAAGTGCGTCCCGTTTTGAGCGCTGATTCCGGGATGCGCTTTCCGGTTGAGAGCTCTATCGGAAATGACATCCCGTTTCGAGCGCTGATTGTGGGACACGGTTTCCGGTTGAGGGCTCGACGGGAAACTGCGCCCCGGAATTCGCTTCCAGAATGGGATGTACTTTCCCAAAGTGGCCGGCTGCGGGCCTGCCCTCGGTCAGTCCTCCAGCTGCGCCCATTCGTGTGGGTCGTAGATCTTTACGCGCTTGTCGGGCGTGTCGCTCCAGTACTCTTCGTCCATAAAGGGCAGGTATGCCTGAATGCCGGGGCAGATAAACGGAATCCGTTGCCGCTGCAGGCGCTCGCGCTGTCGCCGCTCCAGGTTCGTTTCGGATATGACGGTCGGCATGCCGGACAGCTCGACGAGGCTTGCCTGGATGCGCTTGAGGTCGGGGAGCGCCGCATGCCATGACGTCCGCATGATCAAAAATGAGGTGCGGCGGTAGTTTGCCTGCATCACCGTGATGGCGGGGCGCAGTGTGGGATGGATTTTGTCCCGTTCGGGCCAAAGGTCAGCAGTAATCTCGAGGCCCAGGGTCTCCCATAGGTAATCAAGCTCTTCGTCCATGGTGCCTCGATATCTACGCGATCATTGATACTTCGATTGTGTTGCCTGGCGCTATCGTTTTCGCAGTAGAATCTGCCAACGGTTGACGGCTACCGCTCGCGGCGTTTTGCCCTTCGTGTACAGCGGTCGGCTTCACAGGTCCTTCACGTGTTGGACGAAATTAGGCCAATTTGGCCGAATTTCAAAAAAGTCAAAATTGGGGCTTGCGTCATGGCGGGACTTCCCGTATATTTCTTTCTTGCGCAAAGGCACAGCCGAGCGCAGCAATGCAGTCATTGGGATGTCGTCTAATGGCAGGACAGCGGATTCTGGTTCCGTCAATGGGGGTTCGACTCCCTCCATCCCAGCCATTGCATTTGCTACATATGGCCCGTTCGTCTAGCGGTTTAGGACGCCGCCCTCTCAAGGCGGAGATCACCAGTTCGAATCTGGTACGGGCTACCACAAAATGAACGCCCGGGCCTCGCAAGAGACCCGGGTTTTGTGTATACACAGCATGTGTGGAATGAGCCGCGTTTCACCTGGACCGAGGAGTTGCCATGGACCTGCCCATCAGCCTACAAGACATTACGTATGCCGAGAATTACCTGGCGCAGGGAGACTTGGCCACGGCGACGCCGCTGTTGGAGCGTCTGGTTGAGCTCGCCGAGGAGTATATCGATGCCGAGTGCAAGACGGAGGAGAACCGCCAGTACTTTAGCTTCGATAGCAAGTTTGAGCGTCTGGCCTACCGTCGTGTGGAAAAGGATCCGCGCGAGCTGGTGCAGGTCGAGGTGCCCTTTGATCGCCTGTATTCCGACATGGCGTTTGCCTACATTCGCCAGCAGGATTACGTGAGTGCTCGTAATGCTTTGATGCAGGCCGTGCGCTGGGACCCCATGAACTGCAACTACCGCCTGGATCTGGCCGAGCTGTTCCGCGCCCTCGAGGACAAGCAGGAGTGGGCATCGCTTTCGTTTTCGGTGCTAGAACGTGCAAGCGATGGCAAGTGCGCCGCCCGCGCTTACGCCAATCTAGGTCAGTACTTCTTGGAGCCCGAGACCGAGAACATCTCGGCTGCTGTGGGCTGTGCTCGTCTGGCACTGCGCCTGGCCCCTGGCGATGCGCATACGACGCGCCTGCTCAACAAGATCCATGCTGCCTATCCCGATGCCGCCGAGGAGAGCGACGAGCACGTGATGGGCGAGCTGGCGTTGCAGGGCGTACCGACCTCGCCTTCGGCCGAAATTGCCATTTGCCTGATCATGTGTGCGACCGATGCCGCAAGCGACGGCGACAAGCAGGAGGCTACGCGCCTGACGGTCCGTGCCCGTGACCTGGTGGGCGAGGAGGCGTGCGCGGCGATCATTAAGCTGGTGCGCGAGAGCGATGCCGAGCTCAACGCCGAGCGCAAGGCTAAGCGCGCAGGCGCCGACAAGGGAGCCGACGGCGTCAAGGAGGCCGGCGATGCCCAGTAAGCGCGAACGCAAGCTCATTTCCAAGAATCGCTCGGCGCATCACGAGTACTTTATCGACGAGACGTTCGAATGTGGCATTGAACTGAGCGGTACCGAGGTCAAGTCGATTCGCGAGCGCGCCTGTCAGATCACTGACACCTTTGCGCTGATTCGCGGCGGCGAGTGTTGGTTGGTGGGCCTGCATATTCACCCTTACAGCCACGGTGGTGTGTGGAACCGTGACCCCGATCGCCGGCGCCGTCTGCTGCTGCATCGCAAGGAGATTGATTTTCTTGACGGCAAGCTGCGCAACCGCGGCTATGCGCTGGTGCCGTTGGAGCTCTACTTTAATACCGATGGTCGCGTAAAGCTGCTGTTGGGTCTGGGCCGCGGCAAAAAGCTTTACGACAAGCGCGAGGATATGGCCAAGCGCGACGTTCAGCGCGAGATTGACCGCGCCCTCAAGGAGCGCAATCGCTAGGCGCTCTGTATAAATTGCGGTGGAATACGGACTGTTTTGCCTGTTTGAGGGGCTATTCAGCCCCTATTTCACCGCAACTGCGGGCGTCTCATCTCCCTTACTGTTCTGACACATATGTCTCAAAGGCGGCGTCCGTTATGGGCGTTGCCTTTTTTGTGGGTACATACATCCATGAGGTTCCAACCCTGGTTAGGGGAGTGGTCGTTATGGACAAAACTGCGTTCTTTACGATGCCGAGTGGTCTGTATGTGGTGAGTGCCGCGGCCGACGGGATGCGTGCCGGCTGCGTCATCAACACGGCGGTGCAGGTGACGTCCATGCCGCCGCGAATTTCGGTTGCCGTGAACAAGGACAACGTCACCTCGGGCGTCATCGCATCGGCCAAAGCGTTCGCGCTGACCGTGATCGATCAGACCGCCGACATGCTCTACATCGGTAACTTTGGGTTCCGCACCAGCAGCGATTATGACAAGTTTGCCAAGTACGAGACCCGCGAGACTGCCCTTGGCATGCCCTATGTGCCCGAACACGCGGCGGCGCTGTTTAGTTGCCGTCTGATCGACACCGTGGACGTGGGCACGCATCTGCTGTTTATCGGCGAGGTTGAGGATGCCGAGCGTCTGAGCGGCGAGACCCCGCTGACCTATGACTACTACCACAAGGTGCTGAAGGGCAAGACGCCGCCCAAGGCGTCTTCGTACCAAGGGTAGAAATGGTTGAAAACTACTTGCATTATATTATTGAGAATATATACTAATAAGCAAGTACACCAGCAGTCACGTTCGAGAGGAGAACATCATGGCTGAGGAAAAGAAGACGTACAAGTTCGTGTGCACCGTTTGCGGTTATGAGGTTGAGGTCGATACGCCCGAGTTGCCCGAGGATTACGTGTGCCCGGTCTGCGGCGTCGGTCCCGATCAGTTTGAGCTCGTCGAGGAGTAACTCGTAGACACACGACTTGCAGCAACACATAGCTCTGTCCAAGGGTCTCGGTCGGTCACCCCGGCCGGGGCCCTTTTCTTCCGTCCCCAAGGCATCACGGCTGCTATTAGCAGATCCTGCCTGTTGTGAGTCCGGCCGACCGTTTGTCTCAATCTGTAACATGTGGCGGCTCAAAAAGGGTCTACGTGTTACAGGTTGAGACAAAAGGTTGGAGCTGAAGAAATGTCTCGATCTGTAACATCTAGAAGCGGAAATTGGGTCTACTTGTTACAGATTGAGACAAACCAAAACCGTCCGGCAGAAAATCTCAATCTGTAACATCTAGCAGTGAAAACGGGGTCTACGTGTTACAGATTGAGACAAACGGAGCTGTCCCTCGGAATGATCTCGATCTGTAACATCTAGACATCAAAAGCGGGTCTAGATGTTACAGATCGAGACGTTTGCCTGGGTGGGTGTCCCGTCCCATCACATCCCCGTTAGCAGCACGATGTCGAGAGCCGTCACAATGGCACCGATCCCTACGAGCAACGCGTTGAGCGGGCGCGAGTTGGCGTATTTGCCCATGACACGGCGTGAGCTGGTGAGCCGTATGAGCACAAAGACCGTAATCGGCAGTTGAAGCGACAGCAGTGCCTGACTCCAGATGAGACCTTCAAAAGGATTCGGGACGACCAGGCACGCCGCCACTGCACCGACGAAACAGGCTGCCACCCCGATCGAGGAATGTCGGTCGTGGATGTCGTATTCCTCGTCGAACATGCCCGCCGAAATGGTGCCCGCCGCCATGCCCGCCGTCACACTGCTCGATAGGCCCGCAAACAGCAGCGCCACCGCAAAGATGGTCGAGCTCGCCGGGCCCAAGATGGGGGAGAGCGTGGCCGCTGCGACAGCGAGGTCGTCTACGACCATGCCGTGCGCAAAGAAGGTCGTTGCGGCCAGGATGACCATGGCCGAGTTGATTGCCCAGCCCACGCCCATCGAAAAGAGCGTGTCGAAGAGTTCGTAGCGCAGGCGTTCTTCGATAACCTGCTCGCCTTGGCCTTCGAAGTGCATGGATTGGATGACCTCGGAGTGTAGGAAGAGGTTGTGTGGCATAACGACCGCACCCAGGACACTCACGATAATCGCGGCAGAGCCAGTGGGCATACTGGGCGTGATCCAGCTTGCGGCGGCTTGCGGCCAGTCGACCTTGACCAGCGCAAGCTCGGCTAAAAACGAAAGTCCTACCACGCCCACGAAGGCGATGATCCATTGCTCGGCGCGTTTGTAGGAGCTTGTCATGAGCATGGCAATCGATGCCGCCGCCACGATGATGCAGCCGGCGCGTACGGGCAGGCCAAAGAGCATTTGAAGCGCGATCGCGCCGCCCAGCACTTCGGCCATGGCGGTGGCGATGGTCGCGAGATAGGCACTGGCGAGCACCGTGCGCCCAACGAAGCGGGGGAGGTAACGTGTCGTGGCCTCGGCAAGGCAGGCGCCCGTGGCGATGCCCAGGTGCGCCGCGTTGTGCTGCAACACGATGAGCATAATCGTGGACAGCGTGACGATCCACAGCAGCGCGTAGCCAAACTGCGAGCCGGCGGCCATATTGGAGGCCCAATTGCCCGGGTCGATAAAGCCGACGGTCACGAGCAACCCGGGGCCGATATGCCGCGCGATGTCGAGTCCTCCGTGGCCACCGGTGCGCGGGGAGCCAAAGTGATGTTTGAGATGGTTGAGCATGGTGCGCTCCTGCGTGCCGTTTGTTTGACGCCGCAAAGGATACCCGTTTTAGGCTCAAAAGTTAACCAAGACTAACAAAATTGCTGTATTTGAATAGGATGGTGAAGGGGGGCTGCCGAAATGTCTTGATCTGTAACAACTAGGGATGGAAATTGGGTCTAGGTGTTACAGATCGAGACAGGAAGAAATGGTCCTATGGAATATCTCGATCTGTAACAGCTGACCGCCAAAACCGGCCCTTCGTGTTACAGATTGAGACATTCGGAGCCGTCTCTCAAAAACATCTCAATCTGTAACAGCTAGTCGTCGAAGTTGGGTCTTCCTGTTACAGATTGAGATGTTTGAAGCGGTGAGTTTACGGGCCGAACCTGGGGTCCTTGCTGTCGCCCTTGAGCTCGGCGGTGTCCACTCGTAGGGCGCGCGTTACGCGATTGTTTCGAAACGGGCGGGAAACACAACGGGCCGGCGATGCACCTAGTATGCCTAGTCAACTGACTGTCTAACACCTAGGGGAGGATCGCGATGCAGGCAGATTCCGCTCAGCAGCAGGGCCTTTATCGCCCCGAATTCGACCACGATGCATGTGGCATCGGCGCGCTTGCCGATATCAACGGTGAGCGCCATCACCAGATTCTGGACGATGCGCTGTCCATTCTGGTCAACTTGGAGCACCGCGGCGGCACAGGACTCGAGAAGAACACTGGCGACGGCGCTGGCATCCTGTTCCAGGTTCCGCATCACTTTTTCCGTAAAGAGGCTCAAAAGTGTGGCCAGATTCTGCCGGCAGAGGGCGACTATGGCGTGGCCATGCTGTTCTTCCCGCAGGACGAGAAGGGCGTAGAGGATGCCCGCCGCGTGTTTGAGGAGGGCTGCGCCGAGGCTGGCGTGCCGCTGCTCTTTTGGCGCGAGGTGCCGGTCGACCCGCACGACCTGGGCGAGACAGCCCGCGCCTGCATGCCCACTATCCTTCAGGCCTTCCTGGGCCGACCGGACGACACGCCGGCGGGCGACGCCTTCGAGCGCCGTCTGTACGTGTGCCGCCGCACCATCGAGAAGAAGGCCGATGCCGAGTTTGCCCTGCGCGACAAGATCTTCTACGTGTGCTCCATGAGCTCGCGCACCATCGTGTACAAGGGCATGCTGGTCGCCACGCAGATGCGCCGCTTCTTCATCGACCTCAACGACGCCGCCGTCAAGACGGCCGTGGCGCTCGTCCACTCGCGCTACTCCACCAATACCACGCCCAGCTGGGAGCGTGCACATCCCAACCGCTTTATCATCCACAACGGCGAGATCAACACCCTCAAGGGCAACGTCAACTGGATTCGCGCCCGCGAGCCCAACCTGTACAGCCCCGTGCTGCAGCACGATCTTGAGCGCGTGATGCCCATCATCAACCGCGAGGGCTCCGACTCCGCGATTCTGGACAACGTGCTCGAGTTTTTGGTCATGAACGGCCGTCCGCTCACGCGCGCCGCATCCATGCTGCTGCCCGAGCCGTGGGACCACAACGACAGCCTGAGCGAGGAGCGCCGCGCCTACGACGCCTACCAGTCCATGCTCATGGAGCCGTGGGACGGTCCTGCCGCTATCGCCTTTACCGACGGTCGCACGCTGGGTGCCGCCCTCGACCGTAACGGCTTGCGTCCCGCCCGCTACTATGTGACGCGCGACGGTCGCTTTATGCTGGCAAGCGAGGTGGGCA
Organism: uncultured Collinsella sp.; assembly: GCA_958407085.1. Taxonomy (GTDB): domain Bacteria; phylum Actinomycetota; class Coriobacteriia; order Coriobacteriales; family Coriobacteriaceae; genus Collinsella. The sequence continues at coordinate 23,516 of CATYHY010000001.1, forward strand.
CCATCGAGGTGAGCCCCGAGAACATCCTGACGAGCGGCTGCCTGGGACCGGGCCAGATGCTCGAGGTCGATTTTGCCCGCGGCCGCGTCATCTACAACGACGAGCTGCGCGCCCGTTACGCCAAGGAAAAGCCCTATCGCGACTGGATCGCCGAGGAGACGCTGACCGTCGACGCACTCGACAAGCCCGCCGCGCCCGCGCCCGCCGAGGATGCCGAGGTGCCCGCCGCCGTGCGCATGGCCAAGCTCGGGTATCACTGGGATGATGTTGACGAAGTCGTGCGTCCCATGGCCCAGCAGGGCAAGGCGCCGCTCGCCTCGATGGGTGTCGATGCGCCGCTGGCCTGCCTGTCCAAGAAGACGCGCTCGTTCTTCGACTACTTCTATCAGCTGTTCGCTCAGGTCACGAACCCGCCGATCGACGCCCTGCGCGAGCATATGGTCACCTCGACCACGCTCTACCTGGGCAACCACGGCAACCTGCTCGAGGACTCCCGCACGGCCTGCCAGCTGGTGCGTCTGGAGTGCCCGCTGCTGAGCGAGGAGGAGTTCGACCGCATTTGCGCGATTGACCGTGTTGGCTTTAAGACCCGCCGGTTCCGTGCCGTGTACCGCCGCGATGCGGGTGAGGGCGCGCTGCAGGCTGCGCTCAAGCAGCTTGCAGAGGACGTTGAGGCTGCGGTCCGCGACGGCGTGAACATCGTGGTATTGAGCGACCGCGCTGCCGCAGGCGAGGTACCCGTACCGTCACTGCTCGCCGTGGGCTGCGTGCACAACCACCTGATCCGCGCCGGCGTGCGTACCTTTGCCGACATCGTGGTGGAGTGCGGCGATGCCGTGTCCCCGCACGACTTTGCGGCGCTGGTGGGCTACTCCGCGAGCGGCATCTATCCGTACAACGCGCATGCGTGCATTCGCGACTTGGCGGCGCACGGCGATCTGGACGTGACAGCCGAGCAGGGCATCGCCAACTACAACAAGGCTGCGACCGCCGGCATCGTTTCCATCATGTCCAAGATGGGCATCTCCACAGTGCAGAGCTACCATTCGGCGCAGATCTTCGAGGCCGTGGGCTTTACGCCGGAGTTCGTCAATGCGTACTTCGCTGGCACGGTGAGCCGTGTGGGCGGTATGGGTGTCGAGGACGTTGAGCGCGAGCAAAACGAGCGCTACGACGCCGCGCTCGCTATCCTTAAGAGCCCGGCTCCCGATCAACTGCCCACGCTGGGCCTGACCAAGTGGCGCCCGCTTGGCGGCGAGGATCACCTCATCGATCCGCAGACTGTCTACTTGCTGCAGACCGCCTGCCGTGAGGACAGCTACGACACCTTTAAGGAGTACAGCGCCCGCCTGCACCGCACCGGCCGTGCCGTGCGCCTGCGTGACCTGCTGGACTTTAATGCCAACGGTCGCACGCCGGTTTCGCTCGACGAGGTGGAGCCCGCGCTCAACATCGTCCGCCGCTTTAACACCGGCGCCATGTCGTACGGTTCCATCAGCAAAGAGGCACACGAGTGCATGGCCATCGCCATGAACCGCCTGCACGGTCGTTCCAACTCGGGCGAGGGCGGCGAGGATCCGCGTCGCGAGACCCCGCTGGCCAACGGTGACTCCAAGAATTCCGCCATCAAGCAGGTGGCAAGCGCGCGCTTTGGCGTGACGAGCCGCTACCTGTGCAGCGCCTTTGAGATTCAGATCAAGATGGCCCAGGGCGCCAAACCCGGCGAGGGCGGACACCTGCCCGGCAAGAAGGTCTACCCCTGGATTGCCGAGGTCCGTCAGTCCACGCCCGGCATCGGCCTGATCTCGCCTCCGCCGCACCACGACATCTACTCCATCGAGGACCTGGCGGAGCTTATCTTCGATCTTAAGAACGCCAACCCCGGCGCGCGCGTGTCGGTCAAGCTGGTCAGCGAGGCCGGCGTCGGCACCATCGCCACCGGTGTGGCCAAGGGCGCGGCCGACAAGATCTTGATCAGCGGTCACAATGGCGGCTCGGGCGCCGCTGCGCGCGACTCTATCTGGCATGCGGGCCTGCCGCTGGAGCTTGGCCTTGCCGAGGCCCAGCAGACGCTGCTGCAAAACGGCCTGCGCTCGCGCGTGGTGCTCGAGGCCGATGGCAAGCTCATGGACGGCACCGATGTTGCTGTCGCTTGCCTGTTGGGCGCCGAGGAGTTTGGCTTTGCTACCATGCCACTCATCTCCATGGGCTGCCTCATGCAGCGTGACTGCCAGCAGGATACCTGTCCGGCCGGCATCGCGACGCAAAACTGCCGCCTGCGTCACGGCTTCCGCGGTAAGCCCGAGCACGTTGAGCACTTTATGCTCTTTGTGGCCGAGCAGCTGCGCGAGATCATGGCGAGCCTGGGCTTCCGCACCATCGACGAGATGGTCGGCCATCCCGAGTGCTTGCGTCAGATCGAGGTCCCGGGCAACCGCAAGGCAAACCTGCTCGATCTGTCGCCCGTGCTGGCGAGCGCGACCTGCGAGTTCGGTGCCCATATCCCGGGTGCCGACGGTCGCCACTTCCTGCCGCAGATGGCCGCGGACAGCGAGCTCGACAAGACGCTCGACTCCACGTTGTTTGTGCCCTATACGGCCGATGCCCGTGCACACCTGCGTCCGATTCGCTTCCGCGCCGATATCGCCAACGTCAACCGCTGCGTGGGCACCATCTTGGGCAACGCGGTGACCAAGGCGCATCCCGAGGGCCTGCCCGCCGGCTCCATCACCGTCGATTGCGATGGTTCGGCCGGTCAGAGCTTTGGTGCCTTCCTGCCGCGCGGCATTACGCTCAACGTGTGCGGCGACGCCAACGATTACTTTGGCAAGGGCCTTTCGGGCGGCGAGGTGTCGGTGCGCCCCAATCCGCATGCGACCTACAAGTTCGACGAGAACATCATCGTGGGCAACGTTGCGTTCTTTGGTGCTACGAGCGGCCGCGGCTTCATTAACGGTCTTGCCGGCCAGCGTTTTGCCGTGCGTAACTCCGGTGCCACCGTGGTGGTCGAGGGCTGCGGCAATCATGGCTGCGAGTACATGACGGGCGGTCTGGCGCTCATCCTGGGCGAGGTCGGGCAGAACTTTGCCGCCGGTATGACGGGCGGCGCGGCCTATGTCTTTGACCAATACGGCACGCTCGACGCCCGCGTGAACCATGAGAGCGTGGAGCTCAAGGCCCCGACGGCCGACGAGCTGGCGCAGATTCGTGCGCTCATCCAAGAGCACGTGGACGCGACGCAGAGCCCGCGCGGCATTAAGCTGCTCTACAGCTTTGAGACGATGAGCAAGCACTTTGTGAAGGTCATTCCGACTGAGTACGAACGCGTGCTGGCGATTGTCGCTGCGGCCGAGCCCGTGGGCAAGACGCATGCGCAGGCTGAGGAGCTGGCGTTTGACATTGTGACCGGTCGCGCGAGCGCCGCGGATGTCGCTCGCTTCGATGTCACGGGCGCTGCGTCCGTGGCTGCCAGCTCTGTTGCTTCGAACAAGAAGGAGGCGTAAGTGCCATGGGCAAGCCCGGTGCTTTTCTTGATATCGATCGCGTGACCCACGAGCTGCGCCCTGTGGAGGAGCGTAGCCGCGATTTCGATCCGCTGTACGTGGAGCTCGACGACGATGCGCGCCGCGCCCAGGCGAGCCGCTGCATGATGTGCGGTGTGGCGTTTTGCCAGATGGGCGCGAGCTTTGGCAAGGCACGCCCGAGCGGCTGCCCGCTGCATAACCTGATTCCTGAGTGGAACGAGCTGGTGTATCGCGGTCGTTGGGACGAGGCTGCCGAGCGTCTGTCGCTCACCTCGCCCATGCCCGAGTTCACGAGTCGCGTGTGCCCGGCGCTTTGCGAGGCTGCGTGCAACCTGGGTTCGGTCGACGGTCAGCCCACGACGATCCATGACAACGAGCGTGCGATCAGCGACCATGAGTGGGCAAATGGCGGTCCGCGTCGCTTTGAGCCGGCAGGGGAGGGCGCACCCACGGTTGCCATGGTGGGCTCCGGTCCTGCTGGTCTGGTGGCGGCATGGGAGCTTGCGCGTCGCGGCGCCCGCGTGACGGTGTTTGAGCGCGACGACCGCCCGGGCGGCCTGCTCATGTACGGCATTCCCAACATGAAGCTCGAGAAGTCCGTGGTCGAGCGTCGCGTGGCGCTCATGCGCGAGCTGGGCATCGTCTTTGAGCTGGGCGCTGATGTTACGAACCCTGCGGTAGCGGCCAAGCTCAATGGGTTTGACGCCGTTGTGGTGGCTGCCGGTGCTCGTGCGCCCCGCGGTCTTTCGGCTACGAATGTGGATGCCCCGGGCGTGGTGTATGCCGTGGACTACCTGACGGCTTCGACCGTCTCGGTGCTCGATGGCGGCGAGCCCGCGGTGAACGCGCGCGGCCTAGATGTTGTGGTCATTGGCGGTGGCGATACCGGCAACGACTGCGTAGGTACCGCGGTGCGCCAGGGTGCACGCAGCGTGCGTCAGTTTGAGTTCTTGCCGGCTGCGCCCGATAAGCGCGCGGCGAGCAACCCCTGGCCGCAGTGGCCCAACGTTAAGAAGACCGGCTACGGCCAGCAGGAGGCTATCGCTGCGATGGGTGGCGAGATGCGTGCTTGGGGCGTGGATACGCTCGAGGTGCTGCTGGACAAGAAGGGCGCGGCCGCGGGCCTGCGCGTGGCCGATTTGGATTGGTCGGCCGGCAAGCCCGAACGCATTGCGGGCTCCGAGCATGAGGTGCCGGCGCAGCTGGTGCTCATCGCCTGCGGCTTTACGGGTCCCGAGCACGGTGTGTTCGAAGCTGTCGGCGTGCCTGTTGCCACCGTTGGTCGTCCGCTGCCGGTGATGGCTGCCGAGGGCTCGCACCTCGCGGCTCGCGCGGAGGGTGTCGCCGCGGATGCCGCGCCGGTGTATGTGGCGGGTGATGCCCGCAACGGCAGCTCGCTCGTGGTGAACGCCATGGCCGATGCCCTGGCCTGCGCAGCCGAAGTCGCCGAGGCGCTTGCGCTGTAAAGTAGTCATTTAAGAACGTCCCCAACGACTAGTCATTGGGGACGTTCTTTTTTGTCTAGTCGTTGGGGACACTCTTCACGGGGCGCCTGTTCGTTTGTCGACGTATGGGTGTTCATTTGTCGACTTCTTGGGCTGTGGTCACCTGTTGTTTCTGTGGTGGCTGCGGGCATCTGGCTCAAAAGGGCGGGTTGGCTGTCTATGTCTACCTGCGGTTTCTTTGCGGTGCGCTCATTCGGTCAAGTGTCCCGTCAAGTGTTTGGTTAGCATCTGGTTTGCAGTCGAAGGCCTATTTTGCCCGCGCTGACAGTGGCTGCTCGCCCTCCTCGTAAGCTCAAATTGAGGTTCATCAGTTTGAGGAGGATGCCATGACTGACCAAGTTTTTGACCGAGCACAGCTGGCCGAAGCCGTCGGCAGCGATATTGCCGACATGGCTCACTTTTGGATGCTGCGGAAGTTTCAATTCCTGGAGCCGGCGCGCGAGCGGTTCGAGATTATCGTCGATCCGTGGCTCAGCTATTGCGAGGAACCTTCTCAAAACGAAATCATGGCCTACAACATGGCGTTTACCGATTGGCTGCTGTTTGAGCGCCCCTATTACCACGGCAAGACGCTGTTGGAACTGTATGTGGACGAGCCGCCAGCGTCAATTTCTCCAGCTTCGCTCGGGCGACTTAAGCGGGTGCGTGACACGCAGTATTTCTCGTGCTTTGGCATTTTGGACAAGGATCCCGCGACTGGCATGGTCGTGCTGGAGGATACGCGCACCGACCGTCGCTTTGACGTCTACGACCCACATATCGTGCAAAAGGAGCACTGGAACGATGGCGCGATTGCGGTGCGACTCGCGTGCGTCGACGATGTCTGGCTGACGGCGGGGCAGCTCTACCTGTATGACGTCGCGCGGCTGAGCGACACGGCGGTCGACGGGCCGGGCGCGGTGCATCCCGAGGACCTAGAGGACGGTTTCGACACCTCGTGCATCAGCTTCTTTTTGCGCCTGGTCCGCGACATCATGGGTGCTCAGGGGCGCTACGTAAAGTCGCTCAATATTTACGAGCAGGAGTGGGAGTAGGGAGTGGGCTGTCGCAGCGCCGCCGCCTGTCTATTTGTCTCGATCTGTAACGTTTAGGGACAAAAAACCGGTCTACCTGTTACAGATCGAGACAGAGGTTAGACGCACGACTGAAAATCTCAATCTGTAACAACTAGAGGCTCAAAGACTGTCTTCCTGTTACAGATCGAGACGTTTGCCGACAGCGGCAACGGTGACAACGGCCCATTTCCCTGATGTGGTGGTGATGAAAGTGTCTAATACCGTTCTTAAACACAAGCAGGCGACACGTAACACCTTGGCGCGGAATAGGATGCTTGCCAGGCTCACGGAGGCGGCTGAGCAAGGCGTGCTGCTTGTGACGCACGACAATGCCGAGCTCATGTGGCTGCGGCGTCATGTGGGAACCGATGATATTGCGGAGCCCGAGCCGTATTTGTTCTGCTTTCAGCATGATTGGGTTGTACTGACGCCGGCGGAGCGAGCGCTGCGGACCATTAAAGGGCTTGCGGAGTTTCATCCAGACTGGGCGTTTTGGGGTTATGACGCGGCACTTTTGTGGGGTCTGGAGGTGCCGAATGATCTGCTCGGGCCGCGATTTCTTGTTAAGACAGGTTGCTCGGTGCCGCTGAGTGCAGGATGCCGACTGTTGCGTCCGCAGACGGCGGGTGCGCTCGAGAGTGTTGACGGCGTGCAGGTTACGTCGTTTTGGCACACGGTAGAGGATTGCCTGCTGCGTGCGCCGTTTTCGTATGGCCTGGCGATTGCCGATTCTGCGTTGCGAGCAAAGGGCGTATCGCGCGATGACTTTTGTGAGCGGCTTCGTATGGATTGTGAAGGCAAGCGCGGGTATCGCAGAGCGCAGGTGATTGCGTCGTATGCGGACGGGCTGTCCGAAAACGGCGGCGAGTCTCGTTTTCGGGCGTTCTTTATTGCGTACGGCTTTCCAGTTCCGGAACTGCAGGTGGAGTTTCGTGATCCGCTCGATCCGAGCCAAGTGTTTCGCGTTGATTATTTTTGGAGGCTCGAGGACGGAACGTGCGTGATTGGCGAGCTGGACGGAAAGGGGAAGTATGCCTTGCAGAACGACGAGGGTCGGGAGTTGATCGACCCATTCGTGGCAGAACGTCAGCGAGAGTCTCATCTGACGATGCTTGGGCACAAGGTGCTTCGGTTTACGTTTGATGAGCTCAAGAATCCGGGGAAGCTGGTTGAGAAGATGAGGCTGGCGGGAATTCCACAGCGGGCCGATTTGGCTGAGGAATGGAGATGCCGGTGGTATGGGCGCTGAGGGGTGCAGCTGATGCGGATGTGGTTGTTCCTGTCGAGTTTGTCTCAATCTGTAACAACAAGGGACCGTTTGGCCTCGTAACTGTTACAGGTCAAGACAGAAGGTTGGCGCCTGCTGAAAGATCTCAATCTGTAACATCTAGAGGCTGAAAACCTGTCTATTTGTTACAGATTTAGACGTTTGGCGACGGGGCTGGAGTGGGGCTGCAACGCATTCCGTTCCCCGCATCTCCTTCTTCTTCCCGTTAGCCGATATGTCCGGCTTTAGTTTGCTGCATTAGGTGATAATGGACAAATGTTCAAGTTAATCGTGAGGGAGGAGCTCGATATGGCGACTGCCGATCGTCCCACGTTGTTTATCAATGCGACCGTCCTGGATGGCTCGGAGCATATGGAGCCGCAGCCCGATATGGCCGTGGCCGTTGAGCGCGGTGTCATCACCTGGATTGGCCCGAGCGCCGTGGCGCAGGCGCCGGCGGGTGCCGAGGTCATCGACCTGGCGGGTGCGTATCTCATGCCGGGTCTCATCAATATGCACGTGCATCTGTGCGGTTCGGGCAAACCGGTCTCGGCGGGCGATGCGGGCGCGCTGATGAAGAAGCTCGATAATCCGGTGGGCCGCGCCATCGTCCGCCACATCCTCAAAGGCAGCGCTCAGCAGCAGCTGGCAAGCGGCGTGACCACGGTGCGCGGTGCAGGCGACCCGCTGTTTGCCGATCTGGCCGTGCGCAACGCCATCGACGCCGGCAAGTATCAGGGTCCGCGTCTGGTAGCACCGGGAACGGGTGTCACGGTGCCGGGTGGTCACGGTGCGGGCCTCTTTGCGCAGGTGGCCAATACCCCCGACGAGGCGGCCGAACAGGTGCGCGATCTGTATGCGCGCGGTGCCGACGTCATCAAGCTGTTCGTGACGGGTGGCGTGTTCGACGCGACCGAAGTGGGCGAGCCGGGCGTGCTACGCATGCCGGTCGAGGTTGCCGCTGCGGCGTGCAAGGCGGCGCACGAGGTTGGCCTTCCGGTCATGGCCCATGTCGAGAGCACCGAAGGTGTGAAGGCCGCGCTTCAGGCTGGCGTCGACACAATCGAGCACGGCGCTCCGATAACCTCCGAGATTCTGGAACTGTACCGCGGCGCCGCGGGAACACAGCTCGAGGGACGCGCGCCGAGCGTGACCTGCACGATCAGTCCGGCGCTGCCGTTTGTGTTGCTCGATCCGGAAAAGACCCATTCGACTGATACGCAAAAGAAGAACGGCGACATCGTGTGCTCGGGCATTATCGAGAGTGCTCGTGCGGCGCTGGAAGCCGGTATCAAGGTGGGCCTGGGCACGGATTCGAGCTGCCCGTTCGTGACACAGTACGACATGTGGCGCGAGGTGGCCTATTTTGCCGAGTACGTGGGCGTGAGCAATGCCTTCGCACTGCATACAGCCACGAAGGTCAATGCTGAGCTGCTGGAGCTGGGCGGCGAGACCGGTACGATCGAGTGCGGCAAGGCGGCTGACATTTTGGTGACGCGCGAGAACCCGCTCGATGACCTGTGCGCTCTGCGTGAGCCGATGCACGTGATGTGCCGCGGTGACCTGGTGCGCAAGCTGAAGGTCAAGCGCATCCCCGAGGTTGACACCGAGCTCGACGCGATTATGGCCATGCCGGCAGAAGCCCTGGCAGAGGAGCTTGCCCGCGATGGCGTAGCGTAAACGCTGGTGCGACAGCTTCATCGAATGATGTCGCTCCATGCAAAAAGCCGAGGTCTCAACGCGAGGCCTCGGCTTTTATTTTGTCCTATGGTGTAGCGGCTAGGAGCGCGTCTCCATCTTGGCGTGGCACTTGGGGCAGGTGACGCGGATCTTGCCCTTGCCCTTGGGGACGGACAGCATCTGGCCGCAGTTGGGGCACTTGAGGTAGGCCGTGGTCTTGCGACCCTTCCACATCTTCTTGGCCGTTCGCTTGGCGCGCTCAAAGTCCTCCTTGCTGGTACCAGCGGCACGCGAAGCGTTTGCGGCCGCAGTCCCGCCGCCCAAGCTAGCGACGAACTTGCCGAGGCCGGGGACGTTTGCGGTCGCCGTAACAAAGGCGTCGTTCTCCTTGCGGCGCGCGTCGATGTTTTTGGACAGGCCGCGCAGCACGCCAATCACGATAACGGCGATGGCGATCCAGCTGAGCCACTGAATACGGGCCATCGATCCGATCATCGCGATGACGATTCCAGCAAAGCCCATCACGATGGTGAGCTCGTCGGCGCCGTTGCGACCCTTCATAAAGTCATTCATGCAGAACTGCCTTTCATTTCGCTGTGCTGCACGCTTTTATACCCCTTTTGGTGCAAGGGGGACAGGTTAATCTGCACCAAGGTGGTGCAAACGTACCTGTCCCCCTTGCACCAATTACTTGGCGAGCTTGTCGACGACGCGCTCTATCTCGGCGAGCTTGGCGGCTTTGAGCTCCTCGTCGCCCGATTCGATGGCCGAGGCGACGCAGCCCTCGATGTGTGCCTTCAACACATCGGCGTTGATGCGGGCGATGAGCGCCTGCGTGGCCATGAGCTGCGTGGAGATGTCGACGCAGTAACGGTCCTCCTCCACCATCCGCAGGATGCCGTCGATTTGCCCACGTGCCGTTTTGAGCATGCGGGTCACCGATTTATGGTCTGCCATCATGGCGGGTCCTCGTTTCTGGTCGATTTTCCGGATGCCCCCGTCAGTTGCGGTGAAATAGTTCTTGTTTGCAGGCTTGAAGCGCTAAAACAGGAACTATTTCACCGCAACTTCTGAGGATTGAGTAGGCGGCGTCTGCTACGCGGCGGTCACGGACAGGGCGTGGAACTTCTCGCCCGCGCCCTCGACGGCGGCGGTGAGCTGCTCGGCGGTCACGGTGTCGGCGCACTCTACCTGGACGGTCTGGGTCTCGTGATCGGCGTCGGCATCGGTCACGCCTGCCACGTTGAGCAGCGCCGTCTCGACAGTGGCGTCGCAGTGGCCGCACATAAGGCCGGAAGTCTTAATCGTGTAACGCATGGATATTCCTCTCTGTTGTGTCGGCTTTCCCAGGCACCCGACCTTGACCTTCAAGCCGTCGCTCGCGTACCAAAGTACGCGCCGCTCCTCTTTCAGGTCGATCTCTGGCACTTGGAAAACCGGTTCTAAATGGACTTAATGGTGAGCCTATTTTGCCACTTTAGGCTTAAAGGATTTCAGGCGCAGAGCATTGCTTACGACGCACACGCTCGACAGGCTCATGGCCGCGGCGCCGAACATCGGCGAGAGCTGCCAGCCGGTGAGGGGGAAGAACACGCCCGCGGCGAGCGGAATGCCGATGCCGTTGTAGAACAGTGCCCAGAACAGGTCCTGCTTGATGTTGCGGATCGTGGCGCGTGAAAGCTCGATGGCGCGGGCGACGTCCATGAGGTCGCTGCGCATGAGTACCACGTCGGCTCCCTCCTTGGCGATGTCGGCGCCGGTGCCGATAGCAAGGCCCACGTCGGCGCGCGCCAGGGCGGGGGAGTCGTTGATGCCGTCGCCCACCATGGCGACCTTGCCGCCCGCATGCTGCAGTTCGCGCACGTGGCGTTCCTTGTCGGCGGGGAGGACGTCGGCGATGACCTGTTCGCTGCTCAGCTCCACGCGGCGGGCGATGGCCTCGGCCGTCACGCGGTTGTCGCCGGTGAGCATGCGCACATCGACGCCGAGCGAACGCAGCGCGGCGATGGCCCCGGCGCTCGTCTCTTTGATCTCGTCGGCCGCGGCGATGGTGCCGACGAGCTCGCCGTTCTTGGCAAAGAACAGCGGCGTTTTGCCCTCGGTGGCAAATTGCTCGGCAAGGTCCGTAGGCACGGCAGCGCCCAACTCGCCCATGAAGCGCACGTTGCCGGCCGCGATGATATTCTGCCCCTCGCGTGCCGTAACGCCACGACCGGGCACGGCGGCAAAGTCCTCGACCATGCGTGCGACGATTCCGCGCGACTCGCACTCGGCCATAATCGCCTCGGCCAGCGGGTGCTCGCTCGAGCGCTCTAACGCGGCGGCCAGCTTGAGCAGCGCCTTTTCGCTCATGGCGGGCGAGCCGTCGGCGCGCGTGGCTACCACGATATCGGTTACGGTAGGCTTGCCGCGGGTGACGGTGCCCGTCTTGTCGAGTACCACGGTGCCCACGCTGCGCAGGTTCTCCAGCGCCTCGGCGCTCTTAAACAGGATGCCCATCTCGGCGCCCTTACCGGTGCCAACCATAATGGCGACGGGCGTGGCCAGGCCCAGCGCGCACGGGCAGCTGATCACCAACACGGCCACGGCGGAGGTGAGCGCCTCGTTTATGCTGCCGGTCAGTGCCATCCACACCGCAAAGGTCACGGCCGAGATCACGAACACCACGGGCACAAACACGCCGGCGACCTTGTCGGCCAGGCGGGCGATGGGCGCCTTGGTGGCGTTGGCGTCCTCGACGAGCTGGATGATCTTGGCGAGCGACGTGTCGGCGCCCACGCGCGTGGCACGGAAGGTAAACGATCCGGTGCGGTTGACGGTTGCGGCGTTGACGGTGTCGCCGGCGGTCTTTTCCACGGGGATGGACTCGCCGGTGAGCGCACTCTCGTCCACGGCCGAGCTGCCCTCGAGCACCACGCCGTCGACAGGGATAGACTCGCCGGGGCGCACACGCAGCACCTGGCCGGGAAGGATGCTGTCGACGTCCACGGTGGTTTCGGTGCCGTCGTCGGCAACGACGGTCGCGGTCTTGGGTGCCAGGTCGATCAGCGCCTCGATAGCGCCGCCGGTCTTGGATTTGCTGCGCGTCTCGAGGTATTTGCCCACGGTGACGAGCGACAGGATGGTGCCGGCGCTCTCAAAATACAGGTTGTCCATGCTCGTCATCATGGCCTCGCGCACCTGACCTGCGGCCAACTGGTCGGCCATGATGAACATGGCGTAGAGCGACCAGGCGATCGACGCGGTGGCGCCGACGGCGATGAGAGCGTCCATGGTGGGCGCGCCATGCACGAGCGACTTGAAGCCGTTGATAAAGTACGCGTCGTTGATGTAGACGATGGGGATGAGCAAGACGAGCTCGGTGAGGGCAAGCGTCATGCTGTGGACGTGGTCCGTGAAGATGCCGGGCAGCGGCCAGCCGAGCATGTGCCCCATGCCTATGTAGAACAGCGGGATGAGAAAGATGATTGAGATGATGAGACGGGTGCGCATGGCGGAGGCAGTGGCCTCCAGCTTTTTGGTCGGCGACTCCATATGGGCGGCGCCGGACCTGGCTTGCGCGCTGCCGCTTGAGCTGGTGGCATCGGTGTCCGCGCTGACGGGCGAGGCCGAATAGCCCGCGCGGTCGACGGCAGTGCAGATATCGTCGGGGGAGACCTGCGCGGGGTCATAGTCCACCAACATGGAGCCGGCGAGCAAGTTGACCGCGACGCTTTGGACGCCGTCGAGCTTGCTGACGGCGCGGTCCACGTGCGCCTGGCAAGCGGCGCACGTCATGCCGCCCACGTCAAACTTATCTTGAGCCATGGCTTCTCCTTTCTGTAGTTCGGTGTTGGAATTGTTAACCTGCCGATACTATACACCCATACCCCCTGGGGGTGTCTAGTCCAGAAAGAAATGTATGACATTCCGATACAGATGAGGGCGGCTGCTCAATCGTTGTCAGCCCCTGTCAAACATCTCAATCTGTAACATCTAGCAGGGAAAATGAGCTCTAACTGTTACAGATCGAGATGTTGTTTTGCGTGGCTGAGCTCTGTCTTGATCTGTAACGGTTCGGCCGGTTTTTGCTGAGCAACTGTTGCAGATTGAGACAATCGGCCCAGACCCGCCCCGTCCGCCCCGTCATCTGTGGTTTACGTGGGGGCATGCGAAGCGCGGGTATACTAACCGGCGGCGAATCTGCTCCATCGCTTAGAGCTGCTGCGTCTGGACGGCGCGTGATAGGGCTGCCAAAGCGATCGCCAGCGTGCTGAGCAACGTCCTCTCTGTGCGCACCTGTTTTTGTATGTATTAGCGCACTACCAAGCACGCCCCGCGCGGCCGCATGCCGTGCCCATAACGCGTGCAGATAAGGAACAACAACATATGCGTAATTCTGTATCCGACGTCACGGACGCCGAGATTCTGGACGAGACCCGCGAGGCCATGACCCAGGCTGCCTTCGATGCTGCCGACGAGGCCAGCGCCGCCGAGACCGTCGAGTCCGCGACTGAGAACCTGCCCGCCTTTGACGAGCTGGGACTTTCGGACGAGATGCTTCGTGCCATCGAGAACCTGGGCTACACGGCGCCCACGCCCGTGCAGGCCGGCTCCATCCCCGTGGTGCTCGAGGGCCGCGACCTGCTTGCCGCCGCTCAGACCGGCACCGGCAAGACGGCCGCCTTCTTGCTGCCGACCATGAACAACCTGGAGCACATTGCTCCGCCCAAGCCCGTGCGCGAGCGTGGCGGCCGTAACCGCCGTCGCGGCGCCAAGAAGCCCGAGGGCAACGGCCGCGGCCCCGCGATGCTCGTCATCACCCCCACGCGCGAGCTTGCCCAGCAGATCGATGAGGTCGCCGGCAAGATTGCCGACGTCACCGGACATGTTGCCGTGACCGTCGTGGGCGGCGTGAGCTACAAGCCCCAGACCGCGGCGCTCAAGTACGGCTGCGACATCCTGGTCGCCACGCCGGGCCGTCTGGTCGATCTGATCGAACAGGGCGCTTGCCACCTGGACGAGGTAAAGGTGCTGGTACTCGATGAGGCCGACCGCATGCTCGACATGGGCTTTTTGCCCGCCGTCCGCCGTATTGTGCGCGAGACGCCGGCCGAGCGCCAGACGCTGCTGTTCTCGGCCACGCTCGACGAGGAGGCCGTGGGCGAGATCACCGACCTGGTGAGCGACCCGGCCCGCGTGGAGATCGCGCCCGCCACGTCGACCGCCGACACCGTCGACCAGTTTGTGTTCCCGGTGTCCATCGAGGCCAAGAACAACCTGCTGCCCGAGTTCCTCAAAAAGGAGGGCCCGGAGCGCACTATCGTCTTTATGCGCACCAAGCACCGCGCCGACAGCTGCTGCCGTCGTCTTGAGCGCAAGGGCATCAAGGCCGCCGCGATTCACGGCAACCGCAGCCAGGCCCAGCGCGAGCGCGCGCTTTCGGCCTTCCGCGACGGCACCGTCGACGTGCTGGTGGCAACCGATGTCCTCGCCCGCGGCATCGACATTAGCGACGTGCGCTACGTCGTGAACTTTGACGTGCCGGCAGAGCCGACCGACTACATCCACCGCATCGGCCGCACGGGCCGCGCCGGTGAGCTGGGCTGGGCCATTACGTTTGTGACCGAGCAGGACGTCGATGAGTTCTACGAGATCGAGAAGCTCATGGACAAGACGGCCGACATTTATGACGCCGGCGACCTGCATGTGGGCCCCAATCCGCCCGCCGTTGATCCCGAGCGCGACCCTGCGGCCTTTAAGGTGAAGAAGAAGACCAAGCGCGGCAAGTCCAAGAGCAAGAAGAAGCTTGAGCAGGCACGTCGAGATGGCAAGCGCAACGGCGACGATTACGGCGATGTGGCCGGTCGTTCCAACCGCGGTCGCGATGAGCGTCGCGGCGACGGCGAGCGTCCGAGTCGTCCCAAGCGCGGCGGCAAGACCCGCGTGCGCGAGGGCGTTCAGGCTCGCGTGGACGAGGCCGTGGAGAGCGTGGCCCGCGAGGTTGCTGCCGAGGAGCACGGCGGTGCTGACGCCGTCAAGCAGGCCCCGCGTGGCAACCGTGCCGAGCGCCGCGCCAAGCAGTTCCAGGGCGAGGCGCATCGTCGTCGCCGCGAGGACGAGGACCGCGGCGGTCGTCGCCGTGTTGAGCGCGAGGACGAGGGCCGCGGTTCGGGCGACCGTCGTCGCTCCGGTCGTAATGACGAGCGCGGCGGTCGTGATGAGCGCCGTGGCGGCGAGGGTCGTGGTTCGCGTGACGAGCGTGGTACCCGCGGCGGCAAGCGCTTTGACGAGCGCGGAGGCCGCGAGGGCGGCCGCGGCGTTGAGCGTCGTGAAGGCGCCCGCGGCAACGGTGGCCGCGGCAGCGCTGGTCGCTCGGGTGAGTCGCGCGATCGTCGCGACCCGCGTGCCAGCCGCGATCGTCGCGATGACTGGCGCAACTACGATGACACCCGCGAGGAGCGCCGTGGCGGCTATCGCGGTGGGCGTGGCGGCAACCAGGCTGGCTCCCGTGGCGGTCGTGCCGGCGGTCGCGATAACCGTGGCAGCTATGGTAACAATCGTGGCGGCAAGCACGGCGGCAGCTCCCGTCGTCCCGGCGACGGCGGCGGCAAGCGCAAGTAACATACGCGTCGCGCTCTAAGTCGAGGCGACCAGAGGGCTCCGGGCATGTTTTGCTCGGAGCCCTTTTTGGTGCAAAGGGGACAGGTCCATATGCACCAACGTCTTGAAGTTGCGGTGGAATACGGACTGTTTTGGCCTTTTGAGCGGCTTTTAGTCCCTATTTCACCGCAACTCATGATTGGTGCAAAGCAACCTGACCCCAATGCACCAAACAAGGAGTGTCCCTAAGTGCCGCATAGATACCGTTTATCGAAGAAAAAATACCGTTCATCGGTCATAATGTTTGTTCCGGCTTTGGGCTTGTCTACAATAGCTCCCGTAAAAAGAAATGCGGAAGGTTACCGAGTCCCTCGGACGTGGGCCTAACCAAAGTCTTTGAACGGGTGTGTCTCTATGGATGCATTCGCTTGATTTTGGTTGGGCTATATTTATGAAGGGACATGCCACCATGGGTTTCTTTTCTCGCCTGATGGGCGGTTCGGATGAGCAGAAGACTGCAGCTTCCGAGTTCGAAATCCTCGCTCCCGTTTCCGGCGAGCTTGTTCATCTAGAAAATACCAATGACCCTGCTTTTAGCAGCCGTGCCGTGGGCGATGGCGTTGCCGTGGTTCCCCAAGAGGGAACGGTGTGCGCTCCTGTTTCCGGCACCGTCGCGGCGCTGTTTCCGACTGAGCACGCGCTGGGCATCATGTCCGACGACAGCTCTGCTCAGGTGATGCTGCATATCGGAATCGATACTGTTAAGCTTGAGGGCAAGGGCTTCCACGCGCTTGTTGCCCAGGGTGACCATGTCGACGCGGGCCAGCCCCTCGTCGAGGTCGATTTCGACGCGGTCCGCGCCGCCGACTTCGATCCCACGGTCTTCGTTATCGTGTGCGAGCGCTCGGAGAACTCGACTCTTCGTGAGCATGCTTCCGGCCCTGTTGCTGCTAAAGAGCCTGTCATCTGGCTTTCCGAGTAAATTTTTGTGGTGGGTACCGTGGTTATCAAGCGAGTTTTTAACAACAACGTCGCAATGGTCACTTCGGACGATGGCTCCGAGCTCATCGTCATCGGTCGAGGCCTCTGCTTTGGCCGTCATGCCGGCGATGTCATCGACGAGGCGTCGATCGAAAAGACCTACGCGTTGCAGGAGGGAACTTCTCAGGACTCGCGTACGATTGACCGCTTGGCACATCTTTTGGAGTCCATCCCCACCGTCAACCTCGTGATTGCCGAGGACATTGTTCAGATGCTCCGTCGAGAGCTCAATGTTGATATCAACGACAAGATTCTCATTGCTCTCGCAGACCATATCAGCCTTGCTTTGGAGCGCGAGCGCAAGGGCGTCTCCTGTGAGAATCCGTTGCTGCTCGAGATCCAGCAGTTCTATCGCAAGGAGTATGCACTTGCGGGCCGTGCGCTGCAGATTATCAAGGAGTATATGGGCATCCAGATGAGCGAAGAAGAGCAGGGTTTCATTACCTTGCATATCGTCAACGCCACCATGCCGCAACGCTCCGACCGTTTGATTGTTTCGGTCCAGCTTGTTCGCGACGTGCTCGCGATTGTTTCCGAGCGCTATGCTACGACCCTCGATGACACCTCGTTGCCCTATGAGTGTTTCGTCCGCCACCTGCAGTTTTTCGCACAGCGGGCGCTTGACCCCACGGCCGGGCAAATCAATGGCGACGCGCTGTTCCGAATCGATGAAACGGCGTATCCGTGCGCATTCTCGTGCGCGGACGCCATAGCCGCCCACTTGTCGTCTACCTATAACGTTGTCGTTACCGATGCCGAGAAGAGCTATCTCGCATATCACATTGTTAACCTGCTTGGAGAACCTGGTCTCTAGGCATAACGTGCCCACACATCGATTGATATAAGGCAAGGCTCACGGTCTTGTCCAGGGCACATCTGTCTTAATTTGCGGAAAAGGAAGGGGAGTACCGCTATGACCGCAAAAAAGAAGTTCAATTTCAAAGCGCCGTTGGAGGTGTTCGCGAAGTCGATCGTCCAGCCGATGATGTATCTCTCGGTTGCCGGCATCCTGCTCATTGTGGGCATCATTCTGACCAACAAGACCATTTGCGCTTTGGTCCCCGTACTGGGCTCCGGTCCGTTCCAGCTTGTGGGCGCCGTTGTCTACCAGTCGCTGATGTTTATCATCAACAACCTCTCGATTCTGTTCTGCGTGGGCATCGCCGGCGCCATGGCAAAGAAGAACAAGGGCCATGCTTCGCTGATCGCCCTGATGTCGTTCTTCCTGTTCCTGCAGGCTAACAACATCGTGCTCAACGCCACCGGCTCTCTTGCCGATGCGAGCGGCATGCTCGGCCTTACCGGAACCGGCCAGGCCACCGTTATGGGCATCCAGGTGCTCGATACCGGCGTGTTCGGCGGCATCATTCTCGGTTGCATCACCGGCGCCGTGTTCAACAAGTACTCGAACAAGCAGTTCCCCATTGCCCTTTCGATGTTCTCGGGCGTTCGCTTTCCGTTCCTGATCATGATCATCATCTCCTGGATCATGGGCGCTGGCTTCTGCATCGTTTGGCCTCCGGTTCAGGGTGCCATCTCCTCCGTTGCCGGCATCATTAAGGAGTCGGGCAACATCGGTCTGTTTATCTACGGCATGCTCAACAAGCTGCTCGTTCCCACCGGTCTGCACCACCTCATCTACACCCCGTTCCAGTTCTCCGATGTGGGTGGCACCCTTACGCTGGGTGGTCAGGTTATCGCCGGCGCCTATCCCATCCGTGTTGCCGAGATGGCAATGACGGGTCAGCCCTTCTCCGATAGCACCTACTTCAACAGCTACACCTTCAACAATCTGTGGCCCTACATCGGCATCGGCCTCGCCTTTATCGTCACCGCCTACAAGGGGAACAAGGATAAGACCAAGGCCGTTATCATCCCGCTGATCATCACCGCCGTGCTCTCCTGCGTGACCGAGCCCATGGACTTCCTCTTTGTCTTTGCCGCTCCCGTGCTCTTTGTCGTTCACTCGGTTCTTTCCGGCATCTTCCTGGTCCTGCTCAAGGTCCTCTCCGTGCCCGCTTCGACTGCAGGCGGCATCATCAACATCGTGGTCTCCAACCTGGTCCTGGGCGTCGATAAGACCAACTGGCCGGTTATGCTGGTGCTTGGAGTCGTCAACGCCGCTCTGTACTTCTTCCTCTCCACCTTCCTTATCAAGAAGCTCAACCTCCACACGCCTGGCCGCGAGGAGGAGTCCGAGCTCGCCGAGTCCGTTGCCGAGGGCGAGGCCGCCGCGTCTGTCGCAGTGAAGCAGGGCGCCGTTGCCGCGGCTCCCGCAGAGGGCGTCGATGCAGGTATTGCCGACCTGGTCGCAGGTCTTGGCGGCAAGGACAACATCGAGGAGCTCGAGAACTGCTTTACGCGTCTCCGCGTGAACGTTAAGAACCCGGACCTCATCAATGAGGACCTCATCAACCACGTGCCCAACAGCGGCATCAACCGCAACGGCAATAATATCCAGATCATCTTTGGCATGAAGGTCGCCGAGATGCGCGACAAGGTCGAAAACGCAATTGAGAAGGAGCAGTAAACAATGATCATTACTCTGTGTGGTGGCGGATCCACCTTTACCCCCGGCATCGTCAAGTCCATCGCCCTGCGCAAGGACGAGCTCGACGTTGACGAGATTCGTCTGTACGACATCAACGAGGAGCGCCAGCGCAAGGTCGGCGTGCTCGTGGACTGGATTTTGCACGAGGACCTCGGCCTGGACATCAAGCTCACGGTGACCACCGACAAAAAGACGGCTTTTACCGACGCGAGCTTCGTGTTTGCCCAGATGCGCGTGGGCGGCTACGCCATGCGCGAGCAGGACGAGAAGATTCCGCTGCGTCACGGCTGCGTGGGCCAGGAGACTTGCGGTTGCGGCGGCCTTGCCTACGGCATGCGCACCATCTTCCCCATGGTCGAGCTGATCGATGACGTTGAGAAGTACGCCAAGAAGGATTACTGGATTCTCAACTACTCCAACCCTGCCGCCATCGTCTCCGAGGGCTGCCGTGTGCTGCGTCCCAACGCTCGCATCATCAACATCTGCGACATGCCGATCGCGATCATCGACGTGGTTTGCGCCGCGCTCGATATCGACAAGAAGGATGTCGAGTACGATTACTTTGGCCTCAACCACTTTGGTTGGTTCACCTCGATCCGCCACAAGGGCGAGGAGGTGCTCCCGCAGCTGCGCGAGTACATCAAGGAGCACCAGATCCTGCTGCCCGACTCCTACCTCAAGGGCATGGGCTCGCTCATGGCAAAGAAGCCCGAGGAGGCCACCGACGAGCATCCCGAGCAGAACCGTCACACCAAGGGCAGCTGGTACTACGTCTGGAAGGGCGAGTACGAGATCATGGAGTGCTTCCCGGAGTACCTGCCCAACACGTATCTGAACTACTACCTGCAGCAGAAGGAATTCGTCGAGCACTCAAACCCCGAGCGCACCCGTGCGAACGAGGTTGAGGAGACGCGTGAGAAGAACCTCTTTGATGGTATCGACCATTACGAGAAGACGGGCGAGATCGACGAGAGCACGTTCTATGCGGGCAGCCACGGCGACTGGATTGCCGATCTGGCTATCGCTCTGAAGAACGACACCAAGCAGCGCTTCCTGGTCATTTGCGAGAACAAGGGCGCCATCCCCAACATGCCCTACGACGCTATGGTCGAGCTGCCTGCCTACATTGGCAAGAACGGCCCCGAGGTCATCAGCCGCGACAACATTCCGCTGTTCCAGCAGGGCCTCATGATGCAGCAGCTGAACTCCGAGAAGCTCATTGTCGAGGCTACGATCGAGGGTTCGTACGAGAAGGCGCTTAAGGCCTTTACGCTCAACAAGACCGTGCCGTCGATGAAGGTCGCCAAGGAGGTTCTCGACGACATGATCGAGGCCAACAAGGGTTACTGGCCCGAGCTTAAGTAAAAGCAACAGGGTCGCTGGCCGCATGCCTGAAGCAATGCCCCGCCCACGTGATTGCGTGGGCGGGGCATTGTCGTTTGGTAACGCGTTTTATCAAATATGGCATTTATCTGCGATAATGTTCATTTTCA
>CATYHY010000002.1 GCA_958407085.1 uncultured Collinsella sp.
AGAGCAGGGGACTCTTAATCCCAAGGTCCAGGGTTCGACCCCCTGACGGCCCACCCAAAGCATGTTAAAGCGACTGGCTTAGACTGGTCGCTTTTTTTGTTAACCTCACATGGGGTCGAACCCGTCGGGGTGCGGAGCTGAGGAAATGCGTAAGCATTTGCCAGCGCAGCGCGCAAGGCGCGAAGCGCCGCAGCGACCGCCTGCGCAGCAGGCTGACCCCCTGACGGCCCACCCAAAGATTGTTAAAGCGACTGGCTCAGGCTGGTCGTTTTTTTGTTGACCACGCATTGGGTCGAACCCGTCGGGGCGCGGAGCTGAGTAACCTGTACCGTGATTCCCTTAGGGAAAACACGGCTAAAGCCCCGTAGGCGTGTTCTCCTTAGGGGAATCATGCTTACGGGGCTCGATGCATGTTGAGAAGTTGTGATCAAACTCAAAGTGAGAATCGATTTAGTCTGCTCGATAGTGCGAACCTAAGCTTTCAGTTCGCTTGCGCATGGCTTTGACCATTTCCTGTGCTAGTCGAATCTGCGACTGTAGGCGGGCGAGGGCTGCGATCTCGCTGTCATCGGCATGCGGATTGCTCAGCGCCATGGCCTTGTCTTGCAGGCTTTCAAGCTGTTGCAGGGCCTCGGATAGGCCTGTTTCGGTCCTGTTGATCATGCAAAAGGTGCTCATCGTGTGCCTAAGGCTGTGTGTCAGGCGTTCGGCATCTGTTGTGGCAATGCCGTACTGGGGGAGGGTGATATCCGCCTTCAGGGCCGCCTCAGGCTCTTTCTGCGCTGTGAGGGCTGCCGATGCGCCCGCGATACGTCCGAATACGATGCCGTTGGCGCTTGACAAGCCACCAATGCGGTCGGCGCCGTGCATGCCGCCTGTCGCCTCGCCGCAAGCGTAGAGGCCCTCAACGCCCGTGTGCGCGGTCTTATCGATCTTGATGCCGCCGTTAGCGGCGTGGGCATACATCGCAACGCGCATCTCGTCAGTCGGGGCGATGCCGTGCTCGTCTTGCAGCCAGGTGGCAAAGGTCTGCACAAACTCTGGGACATCCTCGCGGGGGAAGTCGTAGTGGAGTGCCAGGCCTTCGACACCTGCCTGATCGATGACGAGATCGATAGCGCGGGAGGCCAAGCGTGACGTGAAGGGACCATATCCAGAGCGCTGCTCGAGCAGGTCGTTCAGCTTGTCGTCGGCAATATCTACCGGCTGGTCTACATGCACGTAGCGCCAGGTTTTCTCGTTGAAGACCAAGTTACGCCTGGGCTCGATGAAGCCGGGCATCATCTGCATGAACTCTATATTAGTAAGTGTTGCGCCGTGCGCCAGTGCGATGGCCTGCGAGGAGCTGAGCACATCAGCCGACGTAAGGCTGCGCTCGAACAGGCCGCCTGTGCCACCGGCTGCGATGATCGTGGCCTTGGCAGCAAAGGGCACGATTCGATTTTCAGTAAGGTCGTAGAGTACGGTTCCGGTTATTCTGCCGTTCGTGTCCTCAACAAGGTCGATAAGCTCATGGCGGGGGAGCAGGCGAATGCCGAGCGACTCGATCCAGGTCGTCAGAGCGTCCTCAAGGGGCTTGCGGGTGAGGCCGCGCCACATGCGCGTCTTGTGGTCAAAGCAGGGGATAAATTGCTTTTGTTGAGCACTCTTGGCGCTTTGCGGACGCTGGAGCTCAACGCCCAGGTCTTGCTCGAGCCAGTCAATCGCTTGGGGAATGCCGTGGACGAACGTTTGGACGAGTTCGGGGTCGGCAACGCCGCCGCCGACGGCCAGGATGGTGTCGATGAGGTCCTGCTCGTCGTCTTCGTCGACGGGACCAATGAGGCCGAGGCCCCAGGTACCCGGGAAAAAGCTCGATCCACTCATGGTCTTGCCGGCGCTTGCCACAGTGACGGTTGCACCCGTGCGTGCCGCTTCGATGGCGGCACAAAGGCCCGCAATGCCAGATCCAATTACCAGTACATCAGTCGATTCCATCGGATTCCTTTCTCGTCTGGCGCATTGTCGCACGGGTGATCGGCAATGGGGCCGCAAAGACCCGGCAAATCGGTAAAGGGCAAATATGGCAGGTGGGCGTCATGGACGCTCTGACGCTCCATCTCATCACATCTTGCATTTCGCCCCAGCTGATATATCGGCATTAGCTACCCTGCGCCAGCGCAAACAAAAAGAGCCGCTACCTCGAAAGGTAGCGGCTCCAAAGCTCAACTATATGAGCATCGCGCGGGCGCGATTAGGCCTTGAGGGCCTCCTCGACGGCGACAGCGCAGGCGACGGTGGCACCGACCATGGGGTTGTTGCCCATGCCGATGAGACCCATCATGTCGACGTGCGCAGGCACGGAGGAGGAGCCGGCGAACTGGGCGTCGGAGTGCATGCGGCCCATGGTGTCGGTCATGCCGTAGGAGGCAGGGCCGGCGCCCATGTTGTCCGGGTGCAGGGTACGGCCAGTGCCGCCACCAGAAGCGACGGAGAAGTACTTCTTGCCAGCCTCGAGGCGCTCCTTCTTGTAGGTGCCAGCGACGGGGTGCTGGAAGCGCGTGGGGTTGGTGGAGTTACCGGTGATCGAGATGTCGACGTTCTCGTGCCACATGATGGCAACGCCCTCGCGGACGTCGTCGGCGCCGTAGCAGTTGACGGCGGCGCGGGGACCATCGGAGTAGGGGATGGTCTCGACGACCTTGAGCTCGCCCGTGAAGTAGTCGAACTGGGTCTTCACGTAGGTGAAGCCGTTGATGCGGGCGATGATCTGAGCAGCGTCCTTGCCCAGACCGTTGAGGATGACGCGCAGCGGCTTCTTGCGAGCCTTGTTGGCGTTCAGAGCCAGGCCGATAGCACCCTCAGCGGCAGCGAAGGATTCGTGACCGGCCAGGAAGGCGAAGCACTCGGTGTCGTCGGAGAGCAGCATAGCGCCCAGGTTGCCGTGGCCCAGACCGACCTTGCGGTCCTCGGCGACGGAGCCGGGAACGGTGAAGGCCTGGATGCCCTCGCCGATGATGGCGGCAGCCTCAGAAGCGGACTTGGCGCCACGCTTGACAGCGAGAGCGCAACCGAGGGTGTAGGCCCACTCGGCGTTCTGGAAGGCGATGGACTGGGTGTTGTTGACGATCTCACGCGGGTTGAAGCCCTTGTCGGTGCAGATCTGCAGAGCTTCCTCGAGGGAGGCGATGCCGTTGTCGGCGAGGCACTTGTTGATCTTGTCAGCGCGGCGCTCGTAACCTTCGAACGTAACAGTCATAGTTATTTCCCTCCCTTTCTACTCGTGAACCGGGAACACGCTGGCGACGGAGTGAGTCTCCTCGTCGGTGCGCGGGTCGATGTACTTGGCAGCGTTCTCCCACTGACCATAGTGGCCCATAGCGCCAGCGATGGCCTCCTCGGGGGTCTTGCCGGCCTTGACGGCGTCGGTGAACTTGCCGAGGTTCAGGAACTCGAATGCGATGATCTCGTTCTTGTCGTTGAGAGCCATGCGGGTGACGTAGCCCTGAGCGAGCTCGAGGTAACGAGCGCCCTTGGCCTTGGTGCCGAACATGGTGCCGACCTGAGAGCGAAGGCCCTTGCCGAGGTCGTCGAGGGAGGCGCCCACGGGCAGGCCGCCCTCGGAGAACGCGGTCTGGCTGCGGCCGTAAACGATCTGCAGGAAGATCTCGCGCATAGCAACGTTGATGGCGTCGCAGACGAGGTCGGTGTTGAGGGCCTCGAGGATGGTCTTACCGGGAAGGATCTCGGAAGCCATGGCGGCAGAGTGGGTCATACCCGAGCAGCCGATGGTCTCAACGAGGGCCTCCTCGATGATGCCGTCCTTGACGTTCAGCGTGAGCTTGCAGGCGCCCTGCTGAGGTGCGCACCAACCCACACCGTGCGTAAGACCGGAGATGTCGGAAATCTCCTTAGCCTGGACCCACTTGCCCTCCTCGGGGATGGGTGCGGGGCCGTGGTATGCACCCTTGGCAACGGGGCACATGTTCTCCACTTCCTGTGAGTACTGCATGCCTCTCCTCTCTATCGTGTTGGCGTCCCGTCTGGGGGCCGTGGCTGGCGATTGCCGGGCGACCCTTCGAAAGGGACATGACATGCAGCCCTTATAATACCGCGAAATGCACGGAATATTCGGCGAACGGCTCAGTTTTCGTAGCGAGAAGTCCGGAAGTTTTAATTGAAACGGTTTAACTCTATGTTCTGTGGTCGCGAACTTCCGTAGAGGGGGTCCGTCTTGGGCAAGCTATTGGTCAGCTCTTGTAAGCATTGCGGGGGTTGACCTGTTGCAACGGTGCCGTTCGCCGCCTGATTACTGCCTTTGGCCGCGCGAGTGTATTGTTTTGCGTGAATGTTTTGATGGCACGCTTCAATCGTGCTGTATTGGATGGCAAGCAGATCCCGGCGAAGGGAGCGCCATGCAGCGCGTTTGGAGAACGGTTACCGGCTTTTACCATGTCTGTGCCCGCGGTACGGGCAAGCGGCTCATCTTTGAGGGCGATGACGACCGGTGGGAGTTTTTGGAGCTGATGCGCAAGTGCTGCCGCGAGGAGGGCGTGACGGTTATCGCCTGGTGCCTTATGGGCAATCACGTGCATTTGGTGCTTGCAGATTACGAGGACAGGATGAGCGCGGCGATGCACCGTCTGCTTTTGACGTACGCGCGGCGGTTCAATAAACGCACGGGGCGCACAGGCCATCTGTTCCAGAACCGTTTTGACCGGCGTTCGCTCGATACCGATTGGCAGGTGATGGAGGCTATTCGCTCCGTACACGCCGATCCGCAGGAGGTGGGCATCAGTCTCATTGAGCGTTATCCCTGGAGCAGCTTTGCGGAGCATTTGTGCGCTTACGACGGTGACGCGGCCGATGTCGCGAGGGGATTTTCTGATCCTTCTTGCGTGCTTGAGCTTTTTGGTTCTGCCGAGGGCTTTATTGCCTATTCGCTTTCGGCGCCCGACGGCAGTGAGCCAGCGCTGTGCGATATGAAAGAGACGGAGTGGGAACGCCACGCCTTTGCCAACAAGTTGGCGAAGGAGCTAGGGGTTCCGCTCAACGGGGTTAAAACTGTACCACCGGCGCAGCGCGATACCGTTATTGTTGGATTGAACAATGCCGGCTTTACAGTGCGTCAGATTGAGCGGTATACCGGGATTGGCAAAAGTACCGTCTCTCGTATCGTGCGCACTTATGCTCAGGTGGACGCGCAGGTCGAGGGATCGAAATAAAGGCAGAAAAGAAAATGGCCGAACCGCTCTTAGTCAAGCGATTCGGCCAACGAAATTCTTAAGATTTGGGATAAATACTACTGATTATTTTGCCCCTCGAGCATGCCGTCGAGGGTGCGCCAGGCGAGCTCGGCGCATTTGACGCGGGCGGGCATGTGCGAGATGTCCTGAAGCTGGGCGGCCTCGTCCAGGTCTTCCAGGTCTTCCTCGGAGAGCTGCTCGCCGCGGATCATGGCGAGGAAGAGCTCTGCCAGGCGGTGAGCTTCCTCGACGGTCTCGCCGGTGATGAGGTCGGCCATGATGTCGGCACTGGCCTGGCTGATGGCGCAGCCGTGGCCGGTAAAGGAGGCCTCCTCGATCACGTTGTTCTCGACACGTAGCTGCAGGGTGAGCTCGTCTCCGCAGCTGGGGTTGATGCCGTCGTGCTCGTGCGTGGGAGCATCCATCTCGTACTTATAGTCGGGGTGCGAGTTGTGCTCCATAAATGTGGTGGAGGTGTACAGATTACCCATTGAACGTGCTCCAAACGTGATGCAGGCCGGCGATGAACTTGTCGATGTCGGCCTTGTCGTTGTAGAAGGCCACGCTGGCGCGGCAGCAGGCAAGGTTCTCGACGCCCAGCCAGGTAAGCAGCGGCTGCGCGCAGTGGTGACCGGCGCGGATGCAGACGCCGTCCATGTCCATGATGCTAGCGACATCGTGCGGATGGATGCCCTTGACGTTAAAGCTTACAACGCCGTGGTGGTTGTCCCAATAGATGGAGCCGATGATCTGGACAAAGTCGAGCTGCATGAGTTCGCCCATCAGATAGTGGACGAGTGCCCGCTCGCGGGCCTGGATGTTCTCGTAACCCACCGTGTTGACCAGGTAGTCGAGTGCTGCACCCGTGGCGAAGATGCCGGCGGCGTCCTGCGTGCCGGCCTCGAATTTCTCGGGAACGGGCGCCCAGATGGCGTCCTGCTCGGTGACCGAGTCGATCATCTCGCCGCCGGTGAGCATGGGCGGCATGGCGTTGAGCAGGTCCATTTTGCCCCACAGCACGCCGATGCCCATGGGGCCCATGGCCTTGTGCGCGCTAAAGGCAAAGAAGTCGGCGCCCAGGTCGGCCACATCGACCGGCATGTGCGGCAGCGACTGTGCACCGTCGACGACCAGGTAGCCGCCGTACTTGTGCACGAGCTTGCCGAGGTTCTTGACCGGGTTCTCGACGCCCAACACGTTGGAGACCTGACCCACGGCCAGAATCTTGGTCTTGGGACCAACCTTGGCAAGAACCTCCTCGGTGGTGAGCTGACCGGTCTTGGTGGGGTAGAGGTAGACGAGCTTGGCGCCGGTCTCGCGGCAGACCTGCTGCCACGGAATCAGGTTGGAGTGGTGCTCCATGATGGTGATGACGACCTCGTCGCCCGGCTCGAGGACTGTGGGTGCAAAGCTCTTGGCGACCAGGTTGAGCGACTCGCTCGTGTTGCGGGTGAAGACGACCTCGTTGGCCTGGGCAGCGCCGATGAGGTCGGCGATCTGCTGGCGCACCTTCGCGATAGCCTCAGTGGCCTCGACGGACAGCGAGTACAGGCCGCGCAGAGGGTTGGCGTTCATGCGCTGGTAGAAGTCGCGCTCGGCGTCGAGCACACAGGCAGGACGCTGCGCGGTGGCGGCACTATCGAGGAAGGCGATCTCGGGGTGCTGCTGGAACAGCGGGAACTGGCCCTTGTAGGGGTTAGTCTCGATGTCCACAGTGGGCCAGCCGCGCGAGGCCTCGTCGCTGGCGTCGAGCTCCATAGGCTCCGGTGCGGTACAGGTGTCGCATTTAACGTGCTCGGTGTCGATCATGCGAGCTCCTCTTCAAAGTTGTCGATCAGGTTGTTGCCCAGGCGGACGACGGCGGCGCGGGTGCGCTCGTCGGTGGCGGAAAGTGCGGCGTCCTCCAGCTTGGCGCGGACGAACAGGTCCTCGGCGGCGTTTTGGTCAAGGCCGCGGCAGGCGAGGTAGAACAGTTGCTCGTCGCGGACGTGGCCGATGGTGGCTCCGTGGTTGCCGGCGACGCCGTCCTCGTCGCAGAGGATGACGGGGACGGTTTTGTTGTCGACGCCCTTGTTGGCGAGCAGCACGGTCTCGCGCTCGGTGCCGGTTGCGCCCTTGCAGCCGTGCACGAGGTCGATGGTGCCGCGGTAGACCTTCTTGGACGTGCCGGTCAGCACGCCGTTGGCGTCGATCTCGCACTCGGTCTTGCGACCGCGGTGGCGCAGCTCGTAGTTAAAGTCGCGCACCTGCTCTCGGGCGCCCAGGTAGTCAGTATCGATGGTGACCTTGGCGGTATCGCCCAGCAGGTCGCCGGCAAGGCCGGTGGCGCTGGCGCCGGCACCCAGGACGGTGTGCTGCACGTTGACGCGCGCGCCCTCGTCCAGGAACAGGCCGGTGTCGTCGAGCGCGATCCAGCTATCGTCGAGCGTCTGCGTGCAGGTTACGTTGACGGTGGCGTACTCGTAAGCGCACACGCGTAGCACAGAGACCACGACGCCCTGGCCGTTGACGGGGGAGTCCAGGGCTATGCGCAGATCGAGTGTTGCCTGCGGACGGGCGACGACGTCGATGGCAGCGATGGCCGCGGCTGCATCGACACCGCTCACGCGCACGGTAACCGTGGCGTGCTTGTATGCGGGCACATCGATGACGATGCGCTTGGTAGCGTGCTCGGCCAAGTAGGCGTAGGCAGCCTCACCCATGCCGGTTTCGAAGGCCTCAGCAGGGGAGAGCTCTTCCTCGAGCTTAATGGCGCCGGCCTGGTAGACGGAGGTTGCGGGCACGTCGAGCTCGGTCTCGGGCGTGATGCGGGCGCGGTCGGCGGCATCACCGGGGGCGGAGGCACGGCGCTCGGGGAAGCGCTCGGCCATGGCGTCCATGGCGGCGTCGAACGCGTCTGCCACGCCGGTAAACTGCTCGTCCAAGCCCTCGACCTCAATGGTCTCGGTGGGAGCGGCGGCAAGCTCGTTAGAGAGCTCGAGCTTGGTCTGATTCATCTTCAGCCAGCCCCAAGTGGCAGCCGGCATCGCGTTGACCTGCTCGAGCGTGGTAGCAGCGGTGTTGGTTTCCTGTTTCATTATCCGATCGCTCCTTCCATCTCGAGCTTGATCAGGTTGTTCATCTCGACGGCGTACTCCAGCGGCAGCTCCTTGGAGACCGGGTTGGCAAAGCCGTTGACGATCATGGTACGGGCTTCTTCCTCCGAGATACCGCGGCTCATCAGGTAGAACACCTTATCGTCGCCGATGCGGCCGATGGTGGCCTCGTGGCCGATGTCGACGTTCTTGGCGCGGATGTCCATGGCCGGAATAGTGTCGGAGCGGCTTTGGTCGTCGAGCATCAGCGACTGACAGCTCACGGTTGCCTTGGAGCCCTCGGCCTTGGGCGTGGCAACGATAGAGCTGCGGAAGGTCTGGATACCGCCGCTCTTAGAGATGCCCTTGGTCTCGACGGTTGCCGAGGTATCGGGTGCGTTGAGCACGACCTTGCAGCCGGTATCGAGGTTCTGACCGGCGCCGGCAAAGGTGATGCCGGTAAAGCTCGACCGGGCGCGGCGGCCGTTGAGCACGCTCATGGGGTAGAGGTAGCCCACGTGGCTGCCGAAGGAGCCACTGATCCACTCGATGTCGCCGTCCTCGTCCACGCGCGCACGCTTGGTGTTGAGGTTGTACATGTTCTTGGACCAGTTCTCGATGGTCGAGTAGCGCAGGTGTGCGCGTTTGCCCACAAAAAGCTCCACAGCGCCGGCGTGGAGGTTGGCCACGTTGTACTTGGGCGCGGAGCAACCCTCGATAAAGTGCAGGTCGGCATCGTCCTCGACGATGATGAGCGTGTGCTCAAACTGACCGGCGCCCTTGGCGTTGAGGCGGAAGTAGCTCTGCAGCGGAAAATCGAGCTTGGTGCCCTTGGGCACGTAGACAAACGAGCCGCCCGACCACACGGCGCCGTGCAGGGCCGCAAACTTGTGGTCGGTGGGCGGGATGAGCGTCATAAACTTCTCGTGGATGAGCGGCTCCCACTGCGGGTCATGCAGGGCTTCCTCAATACCGGAGTAGACGATGCCCATCTTGGACGCCGTGTCCTGCATGTTGTGGTAGACGAGCTCGGAGTCGTACTGCGCGCCGACGCCCGCCAGGTAGCTGCGCTCGGCCTCGGGGATGCCCAGGCGCTCAAAGGTATTCTTGATGTCGTCGGGCACCGACTCCCAGTCGTGCTTTTGTTCGGTGTTGGGCTTGACGTAGGTGACGATGTTGTCCATGTCCAGGCCCTCGATGGAGGGGCCCCACGTCGGGTCGGGAAAACGGTTGAAGATCTCGAGGGACTTTAAGCGCAGGTCGAGCATCCACTGCGGCTCGTCCTTTTTGGCGCTAATCTCGCGCACGATGTCGGGCGTGATGCCGGCGTCGAGGCGCTCGAATCCCTCCTCGCCATAGGTGAAGTCGTAGAGGCTGCGGTCGATGTCCGCGACCTCGGTGCGGTTCTTGGTCATTGCGTCGCCCCTTTACGCCTGCTGCTCGGCAGCGGCGGCCTCGGCCTGGGCGCGCTGCTCGGCGGCCTCGCGCTCGAAGGTCTCAAAACCGTTCTTGTCGATCCAGGGGATGAGCGAGGCGTCGTCCTCGCGCACGATGTGGCCCTTGACCATAACGTGGACGCGGTCGACATCCAGGTGCTCCAGGATGCGCGTGTTGTGCGTGATGATGAGCATGGAGCCGTCGCAGCTCTTGCGGTAGGCGTCCATGCCGTGGCTGACGGTGGACAGGGCGTCGACGTCCAGGCCGGAGTCGGTCTCGTCCAGGATGGCGAGCTTGGGCTGCAGCAGCAGGAGCTGGAGCATCTCGACCTTCTTCTTCTCGCCGCCCGAGAAGCCCACGCCCAGCTCGCGGTTGAGGTAGGCGGTATCCATGTTGAGCTCTGCCGCGAGCTCCTTGACGCGACGGCGGAACTCCTTGCCCTTCATCTCCAGGCCGGGGCGGCCGGCGATGCTGGCGCGCAAAAAGCTCGACAGCGGCACGCCCGGAATCTCGACCGGGGCCTGGAAGCTCAGGAACAGGCCGGCGCGCGAGCGCTTGTCGGTGGTGAGTTCAGTGATGTCCTGGCCGTCAAAGACGATGCGGCCGTCGTTGACCGTGTAAACGGGGTCGCCCATGACCAGGTGGCCGAGGGTGGACTTGCCGGCGCCGTTGGGTCCCATCAGAACGTGGGTCTCGCCGGCGGCGACGTTGAGGTTGACGTTGTGGAGGATGGTCTTCTCGTCCACGGAGGCGGTCAGACCTTCGATGGAAAGCAGCGGATTTGCGCTCATGCTGTCCCTCTCTGTATATGGTGTACTCATAGGTGTACTAAACCCTAGGAATCTTCTCGGAATAAAGTTACTATGGGTTCGGCGTTAGTCAAGGGAAAACCCGACTAATCCACTCGACTTTTTAGATGTGGGACATAATAATCAGGTTTGTTTGCCCCGCGTGCATAAGATTTGGGACAAACACTCCTGGTATTTTGTCCCAGCAACGATGGGAGGGTAGGTATGCTCATTTCTTCCAAGGGCCGCTATGCCCTCCGGCTGATGATCTATATCGCGGCGCTCGGTGACGCCGAGGGCAAGATTGCCCTGCGCGAGGTTGCCGACCGCGAGCATATCTCGCAAAAGTATTTGGAGCAGCTGGTTCGTCCGCTTATGAAGGCGGGCCTGCTTAAGAGCGTGCGCGGCAAGGGCGGCGGCTACATGATGGCCAAGGATCCCTCCGAGGTACGTGCGGGTGACATCCTGCGCGCCGTCGAGGGCAGCACGGCTCCAGTGGCGTGCGATGGCATCGACAACAGCTGCACTCGCAGCGATCTTTGCTCGACCGTCAAGTTCTGGCGCGGCCTGGACGACGTGATCGAAAAGTACGTCGACGGCGTGACGTTGGCCGACCTGGCCGCCGTCCCCGAAATCAACTTTGACATTAAGCTGTAGGGGTGCAAATGGCATCTCTCGACAAGGTGTACAAGCAAATCGAAGTTTTTGCTCGGGAATGTGACGCCGAGAAGGTCGTGTTGTTTGGCTCTCGTGCTCGAGGCGACAACTTGCCCAAGAGCGATATTGACATCGCCGTAGCAGGTTGCCGGGATTTCGGCCGCTTCTCATATTTGATCGATGAACGTCTTGATACTCTTTTAGATGTAGATGTCGTCAATCTCGACGAGTCCTTATCGCAGCAATTGCTCGATGAAATTGCCAGGGATGGTGTGATTCTGTATGAAAAAATATGAGAACTTTGTCAGCGCCTTGGCGAATCTTGAGGATGCGCCCAATCAGGATCTCAACAATGATTTTGTTCAGAGTGGATTGATTAATAAGTTCAATCTTCAATTTGAACTGAGCTGGAAGCTTCTTAAGCGTCTGCTCGAGTATGAGGGCGCCACGCTTGCCGCGTCGGGGTCTCCTCGCGCCATCTTGAAGGAGTCGTACCGATTCTACGACTTTATTGATGAGGCAGCCTGGCTAGATATGCTCAGAGACCGCAATACGAACGTCCATATCTATGACAACAAGCTCGCTCAAGATTTGATTCAGCGCATCTTGAACGTCTATATCCCCGCATTCTGCCAGCTGAGGGACGGGCTGATGGAGCGTTACGGCGAGCTTCTGTTGGCGCCCGACGACCAGTTTGTTTAATTCCTTAAGATTTCGCGGAGGGTTGTTGCCGTTTACCGAGGGGTTGTTGTGCAACAACGGGCGAGCTGCAATACTTATTTTTATCTTTGCAAACTGAACTTTAACTACACCAATGCAGGGAGGATCTTATGCAGCCCAAGCATTCTGCTATTGTCGCGGGCCTGACGTTGGCGCTTTCGTTTGGCGCCGTTTCCGCGCCGGCACCTGTCGCTGCCGAGGAGCCCACGCCGGGCGTTGCCTCGGATGCCACCGATATCGATAAGGGTCTCTACACCCAGCAGTCCTTCTCGGGCGTGCTGAGGTCGGTCCAGGGCGTTTCGTTTGTCAACGTGACTCCCGAGATGAAGTACTTTACCAAGTACGAGAGCCATGGTAACTACAACCAGGGATTTTCGTATGGTGACGGCTATAACGCACTGGGTTACTATCAGTTTGATCGCCGCTGGTCGCTCATTCCGTTTATGAAGCAGGTTTACAACTACGATTCTGCCAAGTACAGCATGCTCAAGGATGCGATTGATCGCGGCAGCGAGATTTCCAACACGAGCAATGCCATGTATGAGAACGGCCAGCTCACCGAGTTGGGCCGTATTGCGCAGGAGGCCTTTCAGGGTGCTTACAACACCGATCCTGTTGAGTTCTCAGCACTTCAAGATGCTTATGCGTACAACTCGTACTATGCGGTGACCGAGGCGTGGCTCAAGAGCGGCCTGGGTATTGACATTTCGGGCCGCGCCGACTGCGTCAAGGGCATGGTGTGGAGCATTACCAACATGTGCGGCACTGGTGGCTGCAGGGACTTTTTCCGCTGGGCGAATCTTTCCAACGATATGTCCGATCGCGAGTTTGTGACGGCGCTTTCCAACAGCGTGGTCAATAACGTGGCGACCAAGTATTCGAGCCAACCCCAGTATCATGAGGGCTGGAAGAACCGCTACCGCAACGAGCTAAAGGACTGCTTGGTTTATATCGCTGAGGACGAGGCTGCCGCCGCGACGCCCGTGCAGCCCGAGCCCACACCGGCGCCCTCGCCGACACCTGATTCGAATGACGACTCGAGTGACGATGCCAACGATGACAGGATGGATGCGCCCTCGACCGATGCTGACGGTAATGGCTCTGCTGGTGGCACTACCAACGACGGCTCTACCTCGAACGGCTCCGATTCGAACGGCTCTGCTGCGGGCGATTCGCCTTCAAGCTCTGCCGGCAATACGGACAGCGACGCTTCTGGTTCGACCGGCGCTGACACCTCTAACTCATCTACCGGCTCGAGCGATTCGTCCGTTGACACCGGCTCTAACAACGGCTCCGGCTCTGACGCAACCCCTGATTCCGATGCTTCCAAGGACGATTCGAATAAGGCGCCGGACGCTCCCGTTGCTTCGCCGGACAAGAAGCCTTCTTTCTCCGAGCAGCTTGGTTCTACGCTGGGTTCTTCGCTGATGGCTGGCGTTAATAACGGTTCGGCCCAGAACAAGGACAACTCTGATCAGGCTTCCACGGAAAAGACCGAAGCCGTAAAGGGCGACTCCAAGGACAAGGCTTCCGAGAAGACCGAATCCGATAAGGGTTCTAGCTCTGAGGAGAAGGACGACAAGTCCACTCAGAAGAAGGACGAGGGTAAGAAGTCTGAATCTGAGGAGAAGGACGAGAACAAGGACAAGACCGAGGACGGAAAGCAGCAGGGCGAGGACGGCGGTAAGAGTAACACCGACAAACAGGTCCATGAGCAAAATGACTCCAAAACGGTGACCACTACGACCACGACGACCACCACAACCAAGTCATCTGGCGGCAATATGCCCAAGACGGGCGATCTGATTGTGATGGCGAGCCTTGCCAGCGCGAGCTTGGCCACACTGGGCGCTACGTCTATCGTAAGTGGTAAGCATAAGCTCGATCAGCAGAAGAAGGCTTCTGGGGAGGATGGCTCGGAGGAGTAGCCTTTCAGATTGTTTTCAAAGCGTTTGAGACGGGGTCCGGTGCAGCCGCATCGGATCCCGTTTTTGTTGCACAACGATTTGTTATGCCCCCTCGGGGCGTCAGTTGCTACCGTTGCCCGAAACCTTTGCAAGTCGATATTGTTGCGCTCCGCCTGCTCGTTACAATGGGCATCGTGCTGCGTTAGAGGGAGAGTTTACGGTGTCTGAACAGGTGAATTGTGGTTTTATTCATGCGTTTGGTGCGCGGTTGCTCAATCATGCGGATAACGCAGCTCTACCGGTTGATGTACACGACTTTTCCGATGCAATTAATCGGTGTTTACTCATCGATAAAACCATGTTTATTGCCGATGTGTTGGACTGCGACGCGTCCGTTGTGGTGTGCTGTCGACCCGAGGGTTTTGGCAAGAGCATGAACCTGTCGATGCTCAGGGCTTTTCTGGAGCGTCCAGCGGTCGGTCGCGCTGGTCAGCTTTTGTTTGCCGATGCTCAGATTTGGGATGCGGACGGCGGGCGCTATCGGGATGAGTACGCTTGCTATCCGGTGATATCGCTGGACTTTTCTGGCGCTGCGAGGCGTGGCACCGATGTTGCCGACGTCGTGCGCGATGCTCTTTCGGACGAGTGCGCTCGCCTGCTGGCGCTTTTGGAGGCTCCGGATTTAGCTCGAGACAAGGTACGTCACATCGAACGCGTTGCGCGTGGCGCGGCGAGCGAGGATGAGGTTGACTCGGTGCTCGGTGTGCTCATTGAGCTGCTGGAGATGGCCTGCGATGGGCAGGTTGTATTGCTCGTTGATGGGTACGATGCGGCGTGGTCTCGCCGTGCGAGCGCGAGGGACGTTTCCGTAGCCGGTCCGGCGGAGCTGCTCGATCGCGTGCTGTTCGACGCCATTGTCACTGCGCGCGATTCGTTGCGGCTGACGTGTCTGATGGGGGAGCGTCCCGGTCCTGCCGAAGCGGCGCTTTCTTCGCGCGGCTGCTCGTATTGTCTGACGACGCCGCTGTCGGCGTGGTGTGACCGATGTTTCGGTTTTTCGGATGCTGAGGTCGAGGCTCTTTTGAATCATGCTGGGCGCGAGGAATACCTGGATGATGCGCGTGAATGGCTCGAGGGGTATCGGTTTGGCAGGGCCTATTGCTCGAGTCCAGAGCGTGTGATCGGTTTTCTTGGCCGAGGCTGCACGGCGCCTGTGCGTGCCGATCTGTATGGATATGCCGATTGCCTGAGTAGGGTAGTTGCCGGGTGGAATCTCGACCGCCTTTCGGTCTTGCTTGATTTGCTCGAGGCCCATGGATGCGCTGAGGTCCCGCTTTGTTTGGGCACTGCAGAGCCAGATGTCTCGCCTGACGATGGCATGTGGACAGCGCTGTATCTGTCCGGTTTTCTCACGACGGATATGACTGAGGAGCCAGAGCATGGCGATCGCCTCCGTGCTTTGCGATTGCCCAATAACGAGCTTCGCCAGGCCTTGCGTCTAGTGATTATTGAGTGGTTTGAGTGCGCTGCAGAAGACATTCGAGACGTCGATGCGTTTCGCGACGGGCTGTGCCATGGGAACGAGGATACCGTGAGGCGGGCGCTAAGCCGCATCTTGGGAGATGCGGGAATCGGTGCGACCGACGCAGATACACCGCTGCCATATCACCTACTCTTGCAAGGACTCTGCTTTGGATTGCCGGGCTATGCCAATCCTGCCTCGAGGCGAAAGTGTGGCGCGAGTCGCTGGGACATCCAGGTTTTCCCTACGGGCACTGTGTTCGACGTAGCAGACACGATTGGCATGCTGGACGAGCGCCCGCTTATAACGATCAATATGATGTATGACCCCGATGTGGATGCGCTGGGGTTGGAATTGCTGGCCGTGCAGTCGCTACTCGACATAGAGCGCGACGGCATCGACGATATCCGTGTGCCGCGCCCCGGCGTGGGTCGCATGCGCTGGGGGTTCGGTTTTGATGGACAGCATGTGGCTACGGTGTGCCAGCGGCTTTAAGCGCCGAGGTGTTTCCGGCTTCCGTTACTCGGTGTCCTTCATGGGCGGCATAGGCTTCCAGTTGGGATCCTTGATGATCTTGCGGGCATCCTTCATGCCGCGGCGCAGCGCCGGAATGCCGGTCTTAAAGCATTTGTCGACCGCGGCCAGGCGAATGAATTCCTTGCAGAAGGTTGCGGCATTGCCCAAGCGGAACAGCATGGGGTGGTAGTCACCGTAGATCTGCATATAGCGAGCGAGGAAGCCTCGGTTGCGCATGATGTAGTAGCGGTTGGTGTCGCTCGTAGAGTTGAGCTGGCGCTTGCCGGCGATGTCCCAGTTAGAGACGGCGCGGGCGCGCTTGAGCACCACGTCGGCAACAACGGCGGCGGGGAAGTGCTGGCTGGCTACGTAGCCGTAGCAGGCATCGTCGCCGTAGATAAAGAAGCGCGCGTCGGGCAGGCCAATCTTGTCGACCACGCGGCGCGAGAACATGCCGCCCTCAAAGCACAGTTGGTTCATGGCACGGTAGCCCTCGGGGCCCAAGTCCCACTTGGCGATGGGGTTAGGGATGCCGAGTGAAAGGATGAGCTGGTACTGCCAAAAGAAGGCTCCGCCGTCAAAGTCCAGGCGCGAACCCTGGATGACATCGTAGCGGTCAGTCCACTTGGCAAGACGCTCGATGCCTTCGGGGATGACGAGCACGTCGTCGTCCATCACCCAGAACCATTGGGCGCCCAGGTCGTAGGCGCATTTAGTGCCGGCGGAGAAGCCGCCCGCACCGCCGCCGTTTTCGAGCTGCGGGGCGTAGATGACACGGTCGGTGCCGCCCTGCGCGTCGGGTTGCTCGGTGTCGATGCCCCACAGGTTGGCCAGGCGCTCGTTGAATGCGGAGCACATGGCCTCGGTCTCGCGCGAATTTTCGTTATCGACAATCACGATGCGCCAGGGCGCTGCCGTGAGCTCGGTCATGGAGTCGAACAAGTTGGCCAGGAGTTCCTGGCGCTTGTACGTTACGACGACGATGGCGAGCTTGTCGATGGGAGCGGGAAGGGTTGAAGGCATGGGGCAATATATCCTTTCACGCGCGGCGGGCGAGCGCTGCGCGGAAGCTATCGAATACGTCCTTGGGACTGTCCTATTGTAAAGGCTCGGCGCACCTTGATGGCAAGCTTTGAATAAAACGCAGGAACCTGCCATGGGCCCGCCGCATGACGTGGGGCTGCTTTACCCGCAAGAGGCTCCATAGATTATATAAACGCCCGCTGGCGCGCTGACCCTTTGATACCATGAAACGACAGGTATTTCCTAAGGAGCACATTTGTCTACTAACGCCTCTGGCAGCCCTGTTCTGTCGCTGCTTATTCCCATTTACAATGTTCAGCGCTACCTGCGCGAGTGCCTCGATTCCGCCCTGGCGCAGACGCTCAAGGATATTGAGATCATCTGCATTAACGACGGGTCGACCGACAACTCGCCGGCGATTATCCGCGAGTATATGGAGCGCGATGGGCGCGTCAAGATGATCGACAAGGCCAACAGCGGCTACGGCGACTCGATGAACCACGGCCTGGAGATGGCGCGTGGCAAGTACGTTGGCATCTTGGAGTCCGATGACTTTATGGCGCCCGACGCACTCGAAAAGCTTGTCTCGGCCGCCGATAGCAATAATGCCGACTTTACGAAGGCGAACTTTGATTTCTACTGGTCCAAGCCCGAGGAGCGCCGTTCGCTGCACGAGATGTTTAAGGCCAAGGACTGCGACAAGCCGGTGCACCCGAGCGATACGACGCAGTTCTTTAAGCAAAAGCCGTCGATTTGGTCGGCAGTGTACCGTCGCGATTTTCTTGAGCGCAACGGCATTACGTTCCTGCCGACTCCGGGGGCATCCTTTCAGGACACGTCATTCGCCTTTAAGGTGATCGCGTGCGCCGATAAGGCTGTTTACCTGCATGATGCTGTTTTGTCGTATCGACAGGACAACGAGAATTCCTCGGTCAATTCTTCGGCTAAGGTCTTTTGCGTCAATACCGAGTATGCCGAGATTGAGCGTTGGATTCGAGAGGATTATGCCCGCGACCACGCAAGCGTCGACGTCGCGCGCATGCTCAAGTTCAATCAGCTCATTAAGTACGATTCGTACATGTGGAACTACGTGCGCCTGGCGCCTAAGTTCTATAAGGAGTTCCTGGTTCAGATGGCCAAGGAGTTCCAAGCGGCCTTGGACGCCGGGGACTTTTCGCTTGACGACCTCAAGCCGTGGAAGCGCGCAAATCTCGCTGCCATCCTCAAAGATCCTGAGGGCTGGGTTGACGAGCATCCGAGTTTCGCGACGGATGGTGCCTTGGGGCGTGCTAAGTATTACGCCTCGGTTGGAGGCCCAGGCGTGGTCGCTGCCTTCCTCATCGAATCGCTGAGGGGGTAGGTCGGCATGGGAGAGGCCTCGTGTCCTAAAGCTACCATTGTCGTCCCCGTTTACAACTCTGCAGGCTCCATTCAGCGATGCCTCGATTCGCTGTTGGTCCAGTCTGAGCGTTCGATTCAGGTTGTCTGCGTCAACGACGGTTCGACTGATGATTCGTTGAACGTGTTGCGCCAGATCGCGCAGGCCGACGATCGCGTACTGGTGATTGACCAGGATAACGCGGGTGTCTCGTGTGCTCGAAATGCCGGTATCGATGTCGCCGAGGGCGAGACCGTCTTTTTTGTGGACGCCGACGATTACATCGATGCCCAGACGATCGAGCGCGTGCTGCATGCCATGGAGTCTGCGGATGCCGAGGCCGCCGTTTTTGGCGGCGTCTGTGAACCTGCCGATGCTGCCCCCAAACGCGTCCAGCAACTCATGAGCCCCAAAGCTGGCACCTTCGGCGCCCGTGATCCCCAACTGCTGTTCCATTCGCATGCGCAGCCCTATGCCTGCCGCGCGGCTTTTTCGCGCGAGCTGCTCAATCGCGAAGGTATTCGCTTCGCCCCCGGTTTGGCTTTGGGCGAGGACGTCGTCTTCCAATTTGCGGCTTATGCGCTTGCCCGCAAGACCGTCGTCATGCCGGACAAGTTCTACCACTACGTGATGGAGAGTGAATCGGCGACGCACGAGTTCAACAGTGCCGAGGCTCGCGCCAAAAAGCTTGACGCCCACATGAGAATGCTCGAGGAGGTCTTGGAGGACTGGGCGGCCTACGGTCTTTTGGACCTGTGCCCCGGCGAGCTGATAACTTGGTTTTTGGACCTCATTGTGTTCGACCTGGCGCGCTTGGATGCCGATGACTTCCATCGCGTGGCGGCTCGCGTCAACATGGACCTTACGACGTTTTTGGGAACGGAGTGGGCGGATATGCCTGCTAAGGGCGCCGTTTGCCGTGTTGCCCAGAAGCTCGTTGCGGCGACCTCGGGCGTTTCGATGGCAGACGCCACGCTGTTCTATCTTTCGACTCGCGGTCTCAAAGCCTGCCTGGAGCGCTTTATCTAATTCCAAGCGCTGCCGCCCGCCGCAACTCGGCTGCTAAAATAACCCTGTTACACGCTATCCAACAGGAGGTTCTCTTGCAGAACTCTGATACCCCTAAAGTTTCGCTGCTTGTCCCTATTTGCAATGTCGAACGCTACCTGCGCGAGTGCCTCGATTCTGCCGTGACTCAGACGCTCAAGGACATCGAGATCATCTGCATCAATGACGGTTCCACCGATAGCTCGCCGGATATCATTCGCGAGTACATGGAGCGCGACCCCCGTGTAAAGATGATCGACAAAGCCAACAGCGGCTACGGTGACTCGATGAACCGCGGCCTGGAGATGGCGCGTGGCGAGTACGTGGGCATCCTTGAGTCCGACGACTTTATGTTTGAGGATTCACTCCAAAAGCTGGTCGCCAAGGCCGATGCTGAGCATGCCGATGTGGTAAAGGGCGACTTTTACCTGTATTGGTCCACGCCCAGCGAACGCCGTGAGCTGTTTGGGATTATCGACGAGCATATGACGGGTGCCGCGTATCGCCCCGTCGATCGCCCGGGAATTTTCTACCGCAAACCTTCCATTTGGTCGGCTATCTATCGACGCGAGTTCCTCAACGACAATCAGGTTCGCTTTCTCTCCACGCCGGGCGCCTCGTATCAGGACGCAGGCTTTAACTTTAAGGTTTGGGCTTGCGCCGAGCGTGCCGCGTTTATTGCGGACCCCATTTTGTGCTATCGCCAGGATAACGAGAAGAGCTCCGTTAATTCGCCCAACAAGGTGTTTTGCGTATGCGACGAATATGCCGAGATGCAGCGCTTTTTGGATGAGCGCCCCGAGCTCAAGGCTCAGCTCCAGGGGATTTTAATGCGCATGAAGGTCGATACGTATCGTTGGAATGACGAGCGTTTGGTCGATGAGCTGCGCGAGCAGTTTTGGCAGAAGGCCTCGCCCGAGCTCAAGGCCGATTGGGATGCTGGTCGCTTTGATCTGTCGCTGTTCGACCCGCGTGGCGAGACCGACTTGCGCCTGATGGTCAAGTCGCCCCGCGCCTATATCGATTCGCGCTTTGACTTTAAGAAGCCGGGTAAGCTCAATACGTTTAAGCATTACTTTAAGATTGGCGGCCTGCCGCTGGTCTGGCGCGTGCTGACGTATCAGCGCACCTACGGCGACAACCCACACCCTGATGACGTTCCGGTCGCACAGTAGGAGCGAGTGACTATGGCTAACCCCAAGATTTCCGTTGTCGTTCCCATCTATAAGGTGGAGGAGTGCCTGGCCTGGTGCCTGGACTCCCTGCTTGCGCAGGACATGCCCGATTGGGAAGGCGTGCTGGTCAACGATGGCTCGCCGGACGGCTCGCGCGATATTGCGGCTGCCTATTGCGAAAAGGACGCGCGCTTTACGCTGGTCGATAAGGAGAACGGCGGCCTGTCGAGTGCGCGTAATGCAGGCATCGCCGCGTCCACGGCGCCTATCGTTGCGTTTTTGGATTCCGACGACCGATTTACGCCCGATGCATGCCGCGTGATCGTCGATGCCTTTGAGCGCGAGGACTGCGACGTTTTGACCTTTGGCGCGAAT
This sequence comes from uncultured Collinsella sp., assembly GCA_958407085.1. Taxonomy (GTDB): domain Bacteria; phylum Actinomycetota; class Coriobacteriia; order Coriobacteriales; family Coriobacteriaceae; genus Collinsella. The sequence continues at coordinate 20,845 of CATYHY010000002.1, forward strand.
CCGTATCCGCTTGAGGCGGGGTATCCGTGGCTTAACTATGTGCTGAGCCCGCGCGATGTGTCGTTTGAAGGCTATAGCTCCGACCTACTGTTTAAGGAAGCATCTCGCCCGTTTGCATGGCGCACCGCCTGCAAGCGTGAGTTTTTGCTGGGCAACGGGATCGTGTTCGACGAAACCGTTAAGTATGGCGAGGACCAGGTCTTCGATTTTGCCGTGTACGGTCGTTCGCACAAGACCGCGCTTATCTCGAACAAGCTGTATGATTACCGCGTGGCGCGCAAGGGTTCGCTCATGGACACCATGCGCTACGACGACGAGACGCGTCTGCTGGAGCACGTGAAGATTTACTCTGCGGTGCTGGCTGACTGGCAGCGCGACGGTCTCGATGCTCAGCATGCCGATGACCTGGCGTACTTCCTGTGTGATCTGGTGCTGTACGATGCGCTAAGGCTGCTGAGTTCGGGCTGCGGCAAGGTGTTTGCTGCCGTCGCCGCGGCGCTTGACGGTTCTGCCGTGGGCAGTGATGCTGCGCTCGCACAATGCGCTCCTTCTGTTGCCGCTATGGTGCGTGCGGCACTTGTCGGTAAGGCGCCTGCTGCTCGTTCGTGCAAAAAGCTCATGTTCGATTACGACGTCTTGAGGTTTGGGCGCCTGGGCGCGTGCAAGCGCATGGCCGCGAATGCTCTGGGAAAGCGAGAGGTGTAGATGAGTATCAAGCGTTTGGCGCTTTGCCGCAGTCAGGGCCGTCTGTTTGTGTTGCTTCGTTTTGTCGGCCAGGATATCGCAGGGCTTATTGAACAGGAGGGTCCCCAGGCCTTTGCTCACGCGACAACCAATGATGTAAGCGTGCCGGCGCTGGCGCTGTCGGTCGATCATGGTCGTATACTGGCGCTTTGTCCCTCCGTTGCCGATTATGAGTGCGAGCTCGTCGTCTTGGTGCTTCCGTTTATGGACGGCTCTACGATTGACATCTCATTTGCGTCCGGCGGTAAAAGGCTGGGCTCTATTCGCCTTGACAGTCGTATTGCCAAGCTGGAATCTAAGATTAACTACAAAGCAAAGCCTGCGATGTGTGCGCTCGTTCGCGATGCGCAACGCGGCGAGTGCTGCGGTCGCTATGAGATCGATGCCGTTCGTTATTTACCGGCAGATGAGGGCGCCGTCTGGCGCTATGAAGTCAAGTGGGCTGGAGACCCCCAGTGCGCCCCTGAGCTCCAGATCTTCGATACGCATATGAACGCGATTGAGGCCACCGTGCATGTGTTTGAGTCGCAGGTCGACGTTCCCCGGCGCAACGGTTGCCGCATCAATAAATCGTATCTGAGTGTTGAGATGCCTCAGGATATACGAGATTTTGTCGCGATCGTGAGCGATCCCACAGAGCGGATCCAAAGCGGGTTTTGCGCCATGGATGGTCGCCTGTACAACGGCATGGTCGACGACAGCTGGAACCGTATGAAGGACGCGCGTGCAGACGACGCAGCTTATCGACGTTGGTTTGAGCAGCATCGCGCAAAGCCGGGCGATTTGGAGTGCCAGCGTGTCGCTTCGGCGGCCTTTGCCTATAGACCGCTCGTGAGCATTGTGGTGCCGTGCTACAAGACTGATCGGGTCTACCTGCGCGAGCTGCTGGAATCGGTGCAAGCCCAGAGCTATGACAACTGGGAATTGCTGCTTATGGACGCCTCGCCCGAATGGGACGCGGTGGCCACCCTTGCGGCAGGTGCCAACGACGAGCGCATCCGTCGCATCGAGCTTCCCGGCAACGGCGGCATTGTGGTCAACACCAACGCAGGTATCGAGCAAGCGACAGGCGACTACATCGCTTTCTTGGACCACGATGACATTCTGGAACCGGACGCGTTATTCCAGTATGTTTCCGCGCTGAACAAGGCGGCCGAGGGCGAGCGTCCCCAGGTCCTGTTCTGTGATGAGGACATGTTCCAGAAAACGGGGGAGTGGGGCCAGCCGGTCTTTAAGACCGTACTCAACGTCGACCTGCTCTATAGCCATAACTGCGTGACGCATTTCCTGATGGTGGAGAAGGCGCTCATCGATCACATTGGTATGTCCCCAGAAGACGTTGCGGGCGCCCAGGACTACGACTTGACGCTTCGCTGCCTTGCAGCCGGCGCGCGCTTTGAGCACGTTGCGCATGTGCTGTATCACTGGCGCGTGCATCCGGGATCGACCGCCGATGGCTCTGCCGATAGCAAGCCGTATGCCATTGAAGCGGGTCGTCTTGCGCTGCAGCGCCACTTTAACGCGCTGGGCGTTCACGGAACGGTCGAGGAGACCGAGACGCCGTTTGTCTACCGCATGCGCCATGCGCTGCCGGAGCCTGCGCCGCTGGTGAGCATTGTGATCCCCACCAAGGATCACATTGAGACGCTCGATGCCTGTGTGATGTCGATCGCCCAGAAGGCCACGTATACCAATTACGAGATCGTCTTGGTGGAGAACAACAGTGAAGCCCCGGAGACGTTTGCGTATTACGAAACCCTGCCAGAGCGCGTGGCTGCAGCATCCGAAGGCAAGGGCATCGCGCGCGTTGTGTACTGGCCGGGCGAGTTCAATTACTCTCAGATCATCAATTTTGGTGTGAAGCACGCCAAGGGTGACTACCTGCTGCTGCTGAACAACGATACCGAGGTCATAAGCCCGGACTTTATCGAAGAGATGATGGGCTATCTGCAGCGTCCCGATGCGGGCGTGGTGGGCGCCAAACTCTACTTTGCCGATCATCTGGTGCAGCATGCCGGCATTTTGATTGGCGTGCGTGGCGCACTTGCCCATGCCAACCAGGACTTCTCGGCAAAGCGCGAGGGCTATCTTGCCCGTGCCGTGCGCCCGGGCAACTTTAGCGTCGTGACGGGTGCCTGCCAGATGGTGCGACGCGACGTATTTGAGCGCGTCGGCGGCTACAACGAGGAATTCGCCGTCGGTTTTAACGACGCAGACTTTTGCCTGCGCGTGTGGGAGGCGGGTTACCGCACCATCTTTACGCCCTATGCCGAGCTGTACCACTACGAGTTCACCTCGCGCGGCAGGGAAGAGGCCAACGAGGAAAAGCTGCGCCGCTGGAAGCGTGAGCAGGCGCTGTTCATGCAGCACTGGCCTGAGTTCTTCCTCGATGGCGACCCGTGGCTCGGACCAAACCTATCCTCCGACAGTGAGTACTTCTCGTTTTAGTGCGAAGTAATGCCAAGGTCCGGCAAAGTATCCTCCAGAGCTGCAAGAGCGGTGGGGTTCAGGTACTCCTCGTTCAAGCAGCTCTTGTCATATCGAAAACGTGTGTCTCGTGAGCATTCGATGAGTTCTGCAGTAAAGAACTTCTCCCAGCTAAAGAACTTTGAGCTTTCGATATGTTCAGCGGGGTTAAGCAGCATGTCCTTAATGTGTTTGCTGTTGAATAATCCCGACTTCAACACGAGCCATTCAAACGATTCCGGTAGGAATAGCTTGATGTTCTTTCGGCGCAATAGAGCAGCTGCTTCCGCAATTTCTGGTCCAAAGGCGGCACCGTCGGCAATCACGAGGATGTCGTTTTCCGGTGCGTCCATAATGCAGTTGCAAATATTTGATTTGCCTCCCGCGCTGATGCATTTAATGCTGCTCTTTTTGCATAGCAAACTGAAGAATTCGTAGCCCGAATTTGTGTCCTCGACAATGACAAGCTCGGGCCTCTCGCCTCTAAAATCAGTATCACCGTAAATACGATATGTAGAGGTGTAGACACGAGAGTAAACGGGATACTTCGTTGTGGTTCGGTTGGTGTTCTTAAGACCGTAGATTTCATCAACGCTATAGGGCAGTTGGCGCAGTGACTCTCTGGCGACAATTACGTAGTAGTTTGAGCTACGCTTTGCTTCATGGGCAAATTCTCTTGATCGAACAAAAGTATTGCCCTCATCAATAAAAACAATACTGCTGGAAATCTCTTGGAGATCTCTACGCCAATATTTTCCAGATATTGTTTTACAGGGCACTTTGCAACTTACTGTTACGCCGCTTTGTGCCCCAAGCTCTTCGTGAGCTGCCACCATATCAAGCAGAGTTGTCTTGCCTGTAGCACTGTTACCTTGGATGATGGTCAGATTTCTATTGATGGTCAGTTTAAACTGAACCCGGTTATTTTGAATAATTACCTTGTATGATCCGCGCATCAGGAGTTCTCCCTTAGGCATTTTCCAGCTATGGGGACAAGGTCAAACATTGTGTGGACTATATCGCCCGTATTTGCAATGGTTACCGTGAATTTGCCGTTTCCAAAATCCATTATGTGGTAGAGATTGATTGTTAGATCCTTTTGCGCGGCGATCCTCAGAATCCAGTAGGCGCAATTATCACCGCAATTTGAGGCGTTATATATATTCTGCGGCATAAAGTACATAAGCAGTAGCGTTTTGGTGCCGCTGGATAGTTTCTCGGGAGGAATGATGCCTAGAATCTTGGTATCGATTGCATTGGGGCCTACCACGGTGCCTTTGTCGATGGATTTTATGACCCTTTGGGCAAAGGAGTCTTGAAACCACTGGGGCGAATATACGTTATCGAAGTAAACGGACGTGTTGTAGATAACGTTTTCCATATCACCATAGTGAATTGTTAGCACGTCAGCTCCTTCGGCTTGCTGATTTGGCATCTAGTGAGATTGATTATATCGCAGCACATGAGGCGGGCGTTATCGGCCCGCGGTAGATGTGATTGATGACCAAGGTTTGTATTTTGTTGCTTTATTATTCAGTTCACTCGTTTAATCAGTTCGCTCATGCGCTAAGTTTGCCTTAGAAGCTATTTAGCGTAACGGTTGAGGTGTGGCGACTCATATTTAAATTGCAGTCACAAAGACACCTTTTATCGATTTCCCGTTGAAATACTGAATTGATAGTTTAAAAATAACTTAAGAGAGCCTTAAATCTCGGAAAAAGGATGTCGTATGAAAAACCTTCGAGAAAGATGGCACGGACTAACAGTGCTGGGAGTTGTTGCATTTGCTGCTGCCTGCATGACGGTTGCCCCGGCGCCCTCATTTGCTGATATTGCTGGCGGTGGCGGAGGCGGTGGACCGATTACGGAATGGTGTTCCGACGGTCGTCCGAAGACTGGACTCGTTCGGTGCGAGGACGGCAACCTTCGCTATTTCGATCCCGAAACTGGCGCCATGGTCACGAACCAGTGGCATAACGAATACGAAGCTGTCTGGTACTATTTTGGCGCTGACGGGATCGCGGTGTCGGGCTGGCAGTCTATCGGTGGGGACAAGTATTACTTCTACCCCGAAAGCCATGATATGGCATACGGCCGAGTTCAGATTGACGGCAAGAACTACTTCCTGAACACCCCTGGTGCCAACGCCGATGGCCGCATGCAGCATAGCGGCTGGCTCTATGACTCCATCTATGGAAAGTGGTTCTATGCGACCTCCAGTGGCGAACTGCTGACCGGTTGGCATAATATCGGTGGAACTTGGTATTATTTCGACGAGTATGGTGTCATGCTGACCGGCTGGATCAACGTTTCGGGGACGTGGTACTACGCCAACGCTTCCGGTGCGATGGCCACTGGCTGGCTCAACATCGGCGGTACGTGGTACTACCTCGACGGTTCGGGCGCCATGGTCGCTAACAGCTGGCGCAGCCTCGGCGGCTCCTGGTACTGGTTCGGCGACTCCGGTGCAATGGCCACTGGCTGGTTCTTGGCAGGCGGCTCTTGGTACTATGCGAGCGGTTCGGGCGCCATGGCAACCGGCTGGCTCAGCAATGGCGGCACGTGGTATTGGCTCGGAGGTTCGGGCGCTATGGCCTCTAACTCTTGGGCTAACGTTGGTGGAGTTTGGTACTGGTTCGACGATTCCGGCGCGATGGCCACCGGCTGGCGTCAGGTCGGCGGCGCCTGGTACTACTTTAGCGGTTCCGGCGCTATGGCTCACGACGCCTGGGTCGGCGACTACTACCTCCAGTCTTCCGGTGCCATGGCTACGAATGCCTGGGTTGGCTCCTACTATGTCGGCGAGGACGGCAAGTGGATTCCGGGCTACGGTTTAGTTTGGTATAAGAACGGTAGCGATGTTTACCATACGCATAAGTGCCGTACCGTTGGTAAGGACGCAAAGGGCTATTCGCAGATCTCTATTCAGGAGGCCCAGAGGCGTGGCGCTTCACGAGAGTGCAAAAACTGCCAGCAAATTGGCTAGCACATTACTGAGCTAGTTTTGATTGAGGCCCCGTTGCCCTGAAGCGACGGGGCCGCTGCGTGATTGGATACCGTGCTGTTATGAAGAAATGGTCATTCGGAGTGCTGGCTTTTTCGGGCCTCATTTCTTTTGGGCTCCTTTTGGGTTCGCCCTCGATGTTATACGCCCTTGATTCGAATAACACTGACGAAGGTCCCGCATCTAACGTTGCTATTGCTTCTGTCGAGTCAGGCGTTGATGCTCAGCGCGAATCGACCTTCGCTGTCGAGCAGAACTCTCAGGTGGATAATGAGACCCCTTCCGAGGTTTCGAATCAAATTATTTGGCATCAGGGGTGGATATCACCCGAAGAAGGGGCTGGTTTTTGGCGTTGGGGCTTGTCCGACGGAACAATCGCTGTTTCTTCTTGGAGACATATAGACGGTAGCTGGTACTGGTTCGACGACGAAGGTCGAATGGCTCAGGATGGGTTGGTTCAAGTCGGGGGTGCGACGTATGCCTTCTCCTCTTCGGGCGCAATGCGTGTCGGCTGGTACCTAGATTCTACGGGCTCCACTTCTGCTTGGCGTTATTTCTCCGGTTCTGGCGCCATGGTAAAAGGCTGGCTTTCAGACGGCAGCAACTGGTATTGGCTGGATGATGAGGGCAAGATGGTCCACGATGCGATGCTGCAGATTGGGGGAGCCACGTATGGATTCTCTTCTTCTGGTGCAATGCTTATCGGATGGCATCTTGATGCTTCTGTCTGGCATTATTTTTCCGGCTCTGGCGCTCTGGTAAAGGGCTGGCTCTCGGATGGGGGTCGTTGGTACTGGCTTGATCCTGCAGACGGTTCTATGGCCACCGGGCTGAATGAATGCAATGGCACCTCTTATATCTTTAACAGTTCAGGGGCCATGCTATCCTCCCAGTGGGCACTTATTGACAACAACTGGTATTACGCTGACTCCAACGGCTTACTGCATGGAGGTTGGTTACTTCTAGGGAATTCTTGGTATTACCTGGATCCAGGAAGCCATATTATGCTCACGGGCTTTGTGCAAGTGGGCTCGTCCACCTATTTCCTTACGAGCTCAGGTGCCATGGCAACAGGCTGGGCACTTGCTGATGGTACTTGGTATTACGCCGCATCAAACGGAGCTATTCAACGAGGGCGATGGATAAAGTCCGGAAGCGCCTGGTATTACCTTGATGATGTATCCGGCGCAATGCGTACTGGTGAATTTGCGGTAGGAAGCAAGCGCTATTTTTCTTATGATTCCGGTGCAATGGCATCTTCGTGCTGGATCAACTTGAACGATGGTATGGCATGGGCGAATTCGTCTGGAGCACTGAGCGAGCCGTTGCCTACTTCATCTGATGGATCTCCTGTAGTCGCTGATCGTACTGACTCGTCTTCATTGCCAGGTGTGATTCATATTGGAGATGCGGTTTTCTATGCGGATGCGAATGGTGTCGTTAACGTGGCGTCTGGTTGGATTATGTCGAAAGACGCTTCTGACGAAAGTGGCAATACTTGGTACTACGCATCTTCCAATGGTGTCCTTAAGTCTGGTTGGCAATATGTCAACGGTGCGTGGTATTGGATGGACCCTTCCACATTCAAGATGAAAACTGGATGGCTTAATGACGGCGGTACGTGGTACTGGCTCCAGCCTTCGGGTGCCATGTTTGCTAACGGGTGGCTGAAAATCGATGGCGTTGACTATTACTTCAATGCAAGTGGTGCATGGTTGAATACGTCTGGTTCTGTTTTGGGGGTCAATAGGTCCAGCTTGGTCAATTGGCTTATGAGCCACGAAAACGACGGCTATTACCGTGGAACACGCTACGACACGCATCTCAGCCAGGAAACGTGCATGTACCCAAAGGGTGATCCGCGTTGGGACGGTTATACGGGCATGAATTGTGGTGGATTTGTATCGCATGCATATATGAAGGCGGGCGGGAATTTAGCTCCCATTGCCGCCGAGCAGAGCCATTCCCCTTGGAGTGGAGGTCCCGGAAGGGGCGGCTGCGTAAACGCTTATCGTTGGTACGGCTACGCTATCGATACGTGTGCGAACGTGACTTATTTCAACTCTATTGATGAGTTGTTACGTAGTGGTTTGGCTCGTAAGGGGGACATTGTGTTCTTCAATCCTTACAACCCATATGCGGACGATAGCCACATTGGCTTTTTCTGGGGCAATTCGCCGAGCGAAAATTTGTTCTGGCATAGTGATGGTTATGGAAATCGCATCTCCGGTTTGACCGCTTTGGGCCCATCGAAAGTAATACTGATTCGTTAGAATTCCGAGTTGTAGGGGACTCTCTGGGCCCCCTACCTTTTTGACATCTGGTTTGAAAGTTTATTTGAAGTCGGTATTCTTGGGGGCAAGAGGAGGGGGCAATGAGCCTGCGGGTTCAACCCTGCCGGTAAGTTCTTCTTTTCTTTGCAGCATTGCGCCCAACTATTTATTGTCCTAGATGGCATCTTGTCCTGTTAGATGTTCGGGAATCTTTCATAGCTATGCTGTAAGCTAGACGCAATCAAGAGCGAATGACGAGGTTTACATGAACAAACATCTTAAGTTGTTTTCGGCATTGTTGGTGCTGATGCTCTTTGCGTCCGTTTCTATGTTTGTATGCCCTGCGGATGCAGAGGCTGCTCAGACTCTGGTTGAGAATTCTTGGCGTTATGAGGGTGGACAATTAGTTTCAGATGATGCTTCTTCCGAAGAAGACGGAATAGCTTTATTGTCTATGGACGCTCTTCCCGATGGGGTTACAGCTCAGGGCATTGACGTCAGCGAGCACCAAGGGCGTATTGATTGGGACGCAGTTAAAGCTTCTGGCATCGATTTCGCTATTCTGCGCGTTGGGTTTGGCGCTCCGTCTTTCGGCGGTCGAG
>CATYHY010000003.1 GCA_958407085.1 uncultured Collinsella sp.
CATCCGGTCCGACCGGGCCGCGCGGCAAGGAGATATATTGCCAGACCGGAGGGGCGCCGTGGGCGGGAATCGCGCACTCCATATTTTGTTCACAAATGAATAGATCCCTCAGTCGCGTCACTGAGGTTAAAACTGAAGCATTGGCTTCTGATATTGGCGATGACCAGCTGTTTTACGAGTATTGAGACATCGGTCATCTCTGGAGCGCTACTTTACTCCAAAGGCATCAGCTATTTGTTTCCCATCGGTAAAAGGCGGGTTTTGTTCGCCAAGCGTTCTTATATATAGATAGATACGGGTTCGAACCCATGAAAGGGCGACAAAAAAGACGGCCAACCGAAGTTGACCGTCTCAACAATCTTTGGGTGGGCCGTCAGGGGTTCGAACCCTGGACCTTGGGATTAAAAGTCCCCTGCTCTGCCAGCTGAGCTAACGGCCCGCGGGTGGCATTGTACCACGGTCTGGGACTATTCCCAACTCCATTGGCCGTTCTGGAAAATCACAACTTCACGTCCATCAGGCGTAATGCCCGTAATATCGATGTCGTCCGTGCCGATCATAAAATCGACGTGCGTGCTCGAGACGTTAACGCCATGCTCCAGGAGCTCCTCCTTGGACATGTCATACCCACCCTCGATGCATTCGGGGAAACCGACACCTAGCGCGAGATGGCAGCTAGCGTTCTCGTCATAGAGCGTGTCATAGAACAGAACGCCGCTTTCGCGGATCGGAGTGTTCTTGGAAATGAGCGCGACCTCGCCCAGATGAGCGGCACCTTCATCGGTGTCAATAATGCTCGCAAGCGTTGCCTTGCCCACGCGGGCGTCGTAGTCCACCACGCGGCCGCCCTCGAACTTAATCCAAAAATCTTCGACTTTATTGCCGTGGTGGATGAGCGGCATGGCCGAGTACACGATACCGTCGGCGCGCATGCGATCGGGCGAGGTGAAGACTTCCTCGGTGGGAATGTTGGGGAAGAAGGGGTGTCCATCGGGCGTCTTGCCCTTGCCGCCGGCCCACTCGTGACCCTTCGTCATGCCAATCGTCAGATCGGTTCCATTTGCCGCGGTGTAATGCAAGTAGTCGAAACGATTGTCGTTCAGGAAACGCAGGTTCTTTTCGAATGCGGCGTCATGGAGTTCCCAGTCGCTCTCCGGGTCCTGGCCATCGGCGCGCGCGGTGTGCAGAATCGCATTCCATAGTTTATAGATTGCAACCTCATCGGCGTCTCCTGGGAACACCTCGTGCGCCCAAGCCACGACCGGAGCGCCGGCGATGCACCACGGATTGATGTTGTAATCCAGTCCACGGCGGAAAACTTTGCACTGCGTATTCCTCGCCTTTGATGCCGCGGCCGGCTTGGCTGGATCGATGCCCTTGAGGGCCGCAGGATCCGCACCCTCGATAAAGACAAAGCAGGCACCGTCCTGGGCCAGGGAATCCAGTTGCAGGCGCTTCCACTCGGGCGTCTGCTCAAAATAGCTTTTCTCGACATGCTCGTACGTGAGCCTCGTCACGGCATCATCGGCCCAAATGACCGTCACGTGGCCGGCGGCGGCAGCATAGGCCTCCGCGACCACCACGCGCGCAAACGGCGCGCACTCGACCGGAGACTGAACGACGACCTCCTGGCCGGGCTTGACGTTTACGCCCTTGCGGACGACCAGGCGCGCGTAGTTTTTAATCTTGGGCTCCAGGGCCTTCATGCCCTCCAGAGCCTCTTCGACCGTCAGGGCAGCTCGAATCATGTGCCACTCCATCTATCTATAGAACAGTAAAAAGGCGCGCCGCAAAAACGACGCGCCTTATATCTTAGCGATAAGTATGTATGCAAACGCTACTTCTTCTTGGAGTCCTTCTGGTCCTCCTCGGCAGCCGCGCGCTCAATAAGAGCGTTGAGCTTGTTCTCGGACATGCCCTCGGCCTGCGCGCGGTACATGTTGCGCAAGGGACGAATACGAGCGAAGTCGTAGATAAAGTCACCTAGGATGATGACATAGGACAAAACGATGCCGACCATCTGGACAGGGCTGGACACCATGCCAGCGGGAGCGAAGTACAGCGAGGCCCAAATTGCCACGACGAGCACCATGCCAATGGCGAGCACAATCCACCAGATGCGACGGCGCTTGGTGTAGTCCTCGTCCTGCTTGAGGAGGATATTCGACACCGTATAGATGCGGTCCTCCTTGGCGCGCTGCTTGGCCTTGCGGGCGCGCTTCTCCTCTTTAGAGAGGCCCTCGAGGTTCTCGCCCTTCTCGAGCTCTTTGCGGCGTGCCTTAGACGAAGCCGGCACGATGCGAACGGAGCTCGCTGCTTGGCGGGCGGGCTTAGCAGATGCGGCAGACTTGCGCGCAACCCCGGTAACTTCGTGGGATTGCGTGCGCTTGTTCGTGGCGCTACGGGTACTCACTTATGCGTTCTCCTTCATGCTTGTGAACTGGGAGCCGGTGATGATCTGGAAGGCCTCGCGATAGCGCTCGGACGTGCCATCGATGACCTCGGCGGGCAGGTGCGGGGTCTCCCCCGTCATATCCCAGTTGGCCTTGAGCCAATTGCGGACGAATTGCTTGTCGTAGCTAGGCTGGATCTTGCCCTCCTCGTAGCTGGCAGCAGGCCAGAAACGGCTGGAGTCGGGCGTGAGGCACTCGTCGATCAGCGTGACCTTGCCATCAATAACACCAAACTCGAACTTGGTGTCGGCAATGATGATGCCACGGGTCGCGGCGTACTCGGCAGCGGCCTTGTAGATCTTGAGGGAAAGGTCACGAATCTGCGTGGCGATGTCCTCGCCCACGATCTCGCAGCAACGCTCGAACGAGATGTTCTCGTCGTGGTCACCGATCTCGGCCTTCGTGGACGGCGTGAACAACGGCTCGGGAAGCTTGGAAGCCTCGGTCAGGCCCTCAGGCAGCTGGATGCCGCAGACGGTGCCGTTCTCGTCGTAGGTCTTCTTGCCCGAACCGGTCAGATAGCCGCGGACGATGCACTCGATAGGAATCGTCTGGGCCTTCTTAACCAGCATGGCGCGGCCAGCGAGGTAGTCACGATACTCAGCAAACTCCTCGGGGAAATCCGCCGGGTCGATGGAAACGAGATGGTTGGGGACGATGTCGGCAAACTTATCGAACCAGAATGCCGAGATGCGATTGAGCACCTCTCCCTTAAACGGAATCTCGTCGGGAAGAATGAAGTCGAACGCAGAAATGCGGTCGGTGGCGACCATCAGCAGGTTTTCACCGGCATCGTAAATATCACGAACCTTGCCACGGGAATCCGGACGACGCTCCATCGTTGTCACGTGAGTCACTCCTTACCTAAATACGACAGAAATGCGGGTTCTTTCCCGCATGTTTTCGCAAACTCGGAGCGGCAGGGACGCGGCCCCTCCTTCACCGAATAGCGAAAAGCTAGTGCTCCATTGTAGTAGATGCCGCGTCTGCCGTGTGCTCGCGGGGCAGATGAATTGTAAAAGTCGTACCCTTTCCAAGCTCCGACTCCACGGATATGTAGCCATGGTGACGCTCGACAATCTGCTTGGTCACGGCGAGGCCGACGCCCAGGCCGCCAGCTTCGCGGGCGCGGCTGGCATCGGCGCGCCAAAACCGCCCGAAAATGCGCGACAGATCGTCCTTGGCAATACCGATGCCGGTATCAGAAACGGCAATGCTGACGTGCCTGCGGTCACTGAGCACCGACACCACGACCCAACCGCCCTCGGGGGTGTAGCGCATGGCGTTGCTCATGAGGTTGATAACACATTGCGTGATCATGTCGGGATCTGCCTCGACAACGTCATCGTGGCCCTGCGTCTCATCTGCAAAGCGCAAACGCAGGTCACGGTCGGCAAACAGGCGCTCCTGGCCATTCACAATCGATCGCACGAACGGAACCATGTCCACCGGTTCTAGATTGAGCGGAGCCGTGCTGTTTTCCATACGCGATAGGTCGAGCATCTGCTGCACCAGACGAGCCAGGCGACGCGTCTCGGAAGCAACGGTCTCCAAATGCTCATCGTCGGTGGGATACACGCCATCCTGCATGGCCTCGACCGTTGCGAGCATGGCCATAAGCGGCGTGCGAAGCTCGTGTGCAACGTCTGAGGTCAGGCGCTTCTCGTGTTTCATATCCTTCTCGAGCGAAGTGGCCATCTCATCGAAGGTCTCACCCAGCTGATCGATCTCGTCATCACCGCGCAGTCCCGTGCGAGCCGACAGGTCGCCGTCACGGATTTGCTTTGCGGTACTGGTGATGCGATGAATCGGCTTGGTGAGCATGCGCGACACGAGCGATCCGATAACGACCGAAATGCAGATTGCAACAACCGCGGCGAGGGCCATGGCGTTAAAGGTCTTCTCCCTAAACGCAGAGTCCGCCTTGGTGAGCAGAGCGTCGGAGCCGATGGCCCACAGCTTTACCTGTCCGACATGCTCGCCGGAAGACGTTACAATCTCGACGTTAGCAACGCTATCGGAGTCGGTTGGAGCAGACGAGACCGGGCTATGCGATGCCCTCTTGCCGCTCGTGTCGTCGGTCGTAGCCTGGTTTTCGCGTACATCGGCGGTGGCGCTTGCCGAGGGCCAGGAATCGTCATAAACGATCACGCCCTTTTTATTGACGACCTGCATGCCCAGATCGTCGGAAACCAAACTCGACGTTGCGACCGTGCGCAGTTCTCCCGCGGTCCAAGAGCCGTTTTCCTCATATGAGGTCGCCAACTTCTCGGCAGCGGAATTTGCGATTTCGACGATATTGGAGCGTGTGTAATCCGAAAAGACCGTGCCCCACACAACAGAGACAACGCCCACCAGCACCAATACTGTCATGAGCGATGTCAGAGCAAAAGCAAGTGCCATGCGCGAGGGATAGCTCATCGTTGGCCGTGAATCGGAACGAGGCGTGTTCCAACTAGCCTTGGAACCCGCCTCGCTCTCCTGCTTGTGCTTTTGTCCGATTTCAAAGCGCGCAGGTGTCATATGTGATTTCCCTATTTCTCGTCCGACTTATCGGTCTTGGCCGGAGCCTCGAAGCGATAGCCGACACCATGGACGGTGTAGAGCCACTTGGGCTTCTTGGGATCATCGCCCAGCTTGGCGCGAAGATTCTTCACGTGGCTATCGATGGTGCGCTCATAGCCCTCAAAGTCATACCCGAGCACTTTCTCGACCAGCTCCATGCGGTTATACACACGGCCGGGATGGCGGGCAAGCGTGGTGAGCAGTTTGAACTCGGAAGCCGTCAGATCGACTTCCTTGCCCTCGACCAAGATCTTGTGGCCCGAGATATCGATGACCAGATCGCCGAAGTCGAGTACCTCGACGGTGGGCTCGTCGGCCTGATGGGCACGGCGGAACAGAGCGCGAACGCGGGCGACGAGCTCGCGCGGCGAGAACGGCTTAATCAGATAGTCGTCGGCGCCGAGCTCAAGACCGATAATACGGTCCTCGATCTCGCCCTTAGCCGTCAGCATGATGATGGGGACATCCGAGGTATCGCGAATGGTGCGGCAAACGCGCTCGCCGGGAATCTTGGGGAGCATAAGGTCGAGCACGACCAGGTCGAACTGATGCTTCTCGAACTCCTCGATCGCGGACTGGCCGTCGCCGACGCCCACAACCCAGTAGCCTTCGCGCTCGAGATAGGCAGCGACGGCGTCACGGATTGCCTTCTCATCCTCGACCAGCAGAATCTTTTTTGCATCTGAAGCCATAACACGGCCCCCCTGTCTCAATTAGCTAAGAACAAGCCCATTTTAACGCACCTGAGCCCGCCGGATGCCGCTATGACGCGGCAGCTCGGCGGGCGGTACTCACAATTACAACGCGTTTATTCCCCTGTTGGCGCCTTTTTAACCCCTCTAAGCTTAAAGAGAGAATAGACGTGCAGTGACCGTCTCTGGTATACCCTGGCTGTTGCGCACCGTGGCGTACGTAAGGAATGAGTCCGATTTTCCCGCCGTAGCTGGATAATCGCCATACTCCAAAGCGCGGTCGGGCGACAGCAGCGAGCCATAGGTCTTGGCAGAGGTGTCGATCAGGAAATGCGACGCCTGTACCTTAACAAGGTATTTATTCTTCTTGCCAGCCGCACATGCGAGCGGCTCGCGGGACAGGAAGAGGTACGGCCCTCCCTCATTACCGATATATGTGCCCATATTGCCCAGGCTGCCCACGCCACTATAGGCCGCCTCGATAGAAAACACGAAGGTATCGCCCATATATACGGCCTCGAAAGGCGAGACTGACGAGGGAAGGACTAGCTGGGCACGTTTGGTGTTGTTGCCGTCGGTCAGATCGATTGCCGTTATGCCGTAGTAGACGCCCTCGTCGTTGCGGACACGCGGCGAGATGGTCAAAATGCCGTCGCTCGCGCGCGGGGCCGATGCAAAGCGGCCCGTCGATTTCCAAATTACCTCGGCCTTGGATTCATCAAGCGAGCGACGATAGCAAAACGAATCACTACTCGTTTTATTGCCGCCTGCCGAAGGCATTTTATACCAGATGACTGATGCCCCGAACGCCGTAAACAGCGGCGGATCGTAGTCCTTGCCACCTCGATCGAGCTCAACCACGTCGCCAGAGAGCGAAGCGCCCGACAGATTTTGAGCGTAGAGCTTCCACGATGAATTGGCAAAGTTCATCTCAACCCACGCGAATACGCCGTCGCCGGCACGGACATCGTAGAATGCATATCCCGTGCCCTCGATAGGATCCTCGATTAATGTGGTAAGCGAGCCATCGCCCAGGTTGAGCACACCGAGCGTGTTGGCGTGCAGTGCCGATGCGGGCGCCATCATTGCCGCGGCGTAATCGCCGTCGCAGTAGTACAGCAGCGTACCCAGAGGCAGCGTCCACGACGCCGCCGGCTCAAGATCGATGTCGACTGCCTCGTACTCATCCGTAATCGAGATGATTTTGGAATCATCCTTGATAACCTGCGGCTCGCCGGCGGCATCATCGCTGGTGCCCGTTTTTTTCGAGCATCCGGCAAGCACCGTGGCAGCGCCCGCGGCAGCCCCACCGAGTACAAAGCCGCGACGCGATATTCCGTTCTTGATGTGATCGGCGATACCCATTAGGCGATCTCGGTGCGAGCGGCCTCGATAGCGCGTGTAAGCTGGTCGGCGCAGGAGGTCTTTTTCATACCGCAGGTATTACCGGCGAGAACCTCGATTACGCGATCGGCAGGAGCGCCCTCGACCAGCTTGGAGATAGCCTTGAGATTGCCGTCGCAGCCGCCGGTAAATTCAACGCCCATCACCTTGTTGCCGTCATCGGAAAGGTCAAGGTGAATATTGCGAGCACACACGCCCTGAGGCTTGTAATCAAACGAAATCATGCGATCCCCTCTCAGAATGTTATTCGAGACGACTATTATCCCCGTCTTTCCCTAAATGCAACGAGGCGCTTTGCCGGCAACACACATTACCAGCAAAGCGCCCTAAAAAGCTAACGTTATGCCCGAACCTACTCGAAGCTCAGCTGCTCCAGACGATCAAAGACCGTGTCGATACGGGTGAGGAAGTCCCACGGATCAAAGATCTCGTCGAGCTTTTCCTGGCTGACGGTGCAGCGCGGGTCAGCCTCGAGACGCTCCTTAAAGGTAGGGCCGGAGACACAATCCTGTACCTCGTGCCAGGTTGCCATGGCGTTCTCCTGCACAATGGCGTACGCGTCCTCGCGGGTGATGCCCGTGTCGACGAGGGCGAGCAGCACCTTGGAGGAGAAGATGAGGCCGCGGGTCTTATTGAGGTTGGCCATCATGCGGGCAGGGTACAGCTGCAGGCCGTCGATAACGCGAATGAGGCACTGGAACATGTGGTCGAGCGCGATGAAGCTATCGGCCTGGGCGACGCGCTCGGCAGAGGAGTGCGAAATGTCACGCTCGTGCCACAGGGCGACGTTGTCGAAGGCAACCTGCGCGTTGGCCTTCACGACGCGCGACAGGCCGCAGACCTTCTCCATGGTGATGGGGTTGCGCTTGTGTGGCATGGCTGAGCTGCCCTTTTGGCCCTTACGGAACGGCTCCTCGGCCTCGAGCGTATCAGTCTTCTGCAGATTGCGAACCTCGGTAGCGATGCGCTCGCAGGTGGCCGCAGTGGTGGCAAGAACGCCGGCGAGATAGGCGTGATGGTCGCGGCTGATAACCTGCGTGGACAGCGGGTCGTGAACCAGGCCCAGGTGCTCGCAGACGTACTCCTCGACGAACGGCTCGATGGAGCTGTACGTGCCGACAGCGCCCGAGATAGCACCGAAGGCAACGTTCTTGCGGGCGTCCTCAAGACGATCCAGATCGCGCTTGAGCTCCCAGGCCCAAGAGCCAAACTTCATGCCAAAGGTCATCGGCTCGGCATGGATGCCATGAGTACGGCCGGCGCAGAGCGTGTTGCGCTCCTCGAAGGCACGACGCTTGCAAATCTCGCCGAGCTTCTTGACATCCTCGATGATCAGGTCGCAGGCCTGGGTGAGCTGGTAGCACAGGGCCGTGTCGCCCAGATCGGAGCTGGTCATGCCATAGTGAACCCAGCGGCTGGGCTTGGGGTCGCCCTCGGGAACATCGGCATCGATGTATTCCTTCATGTTGGTCAGAAAGGCAATGACGTCATGGCGCGTGACTTCCTCGATCTCATCGACCTTCGCCTTCTCAAAGTTGGCATGGTCGCGGATCCACTGGGCCTCGTCTTTGGAAATACCGATCTTGCCGAGCTCCGCCTGGGCCTCGCAGGCCAGAACCTCGATCTCCTGCCAAATGGCGTACTTGTTCTCGAGGGAGAAGATGTGTCCCATCTCCGGGCGGGTATAGCGATCGATCATAGCGGCTCCTTTTTGGTTATTGGCACGTTGGTCGTAACCCAACCATTGTACCGTGCGCAGGTGCAAGTATGGGCAGTAGGCATTAACCTAACATTTTGGAATTGGAGCGACCATGAGGACGTCTGCGCATTTGCTTCGCAAATACGCACCGGCTGCGGTCGGCAGACCCGGTCCGCGCACACGCACGGGCACAGCGGGTTGGACCCGACGTTCCCGAGGTCCCCCGTACTCGATGGAGCGGGCAACGGGACATCCGCGCGCCCGCGTCGCGGACGCGCACCGGCTGCGGCGATCTCCTCGGATTCACGGAGACGATGGGGAAAACTTTGTTGAATTGGCCGTCCCGAGTTCTCCCGCGCTCGGTGGAGCGGGCAACGGGACGTCCGCGTATTTGCTTCGCAAATCCGCACCGGCTGCGGCCGCCTATCGGCGACCTTGCCTGCTCGCTATAAACGCTTCGCGTTTATTTAACGCTCGCACCCTGTCGGGTTCGAGTCCCGGCACTTTATTGAAAAAGGCACGGTAACGAAACGTTACCGTGCCTGAAATTCGAATGGAGCGGGCAACGGGACTCGAACCCGCGAGTGTCAGCTTGGGAAGCTGATGCCTTACCACTTGGCGATGCCCGCTTGTGTGTTGGCTAGTATAACGCGGTTGTCTTGTTCGATACAAGGGTGGCGATGCTTGTTTTAGCTGTGGAGATTCGTTTGAAAATCGCGTCAATTGTGGAGACGAGGACCTTTAACCTCCTGTTCTCCCTATCTTCTACCTGCACTTTTGCTTGATTGTTGTATTTGAGCTCAATTTGTCAGGAATTGGGCAAGCTTTTGGTCAGGCTCCGGTACTTACCCGCATGAACCTCGGGGGTAGCCTCATCCTACGCGTCGCAGCCTCCCCGTGCGGCGCACGAGGGATAAGGAGCAGCCATGTCCAACGCACCCACGCACTCTGTCCACAGCGCAATTGCAACAGGTCCGCTGCTCCTGCTCCTCTTCCTGCTTTTCGGCTGCCTGGCACCGGGAGCCGCATTTGCCGTCGATGGCTACGACCAGCTCGGCTTCCGCACTATTAGCGATGATTGTGGGTCCTTCTTCATCGGCAAGTATGAAGCTCAAGACGCCTCGATTGCCTACTGCATGAACCAGGAGCGCCCCGGCCCCACCAAGCCGGGCGGCCCATGGCTCAACTTTGATCAAGGCTGGGTGTGGCTCGACGACGAGTTCGCGGCAATCGTTTGTCACGGATATCCTACCGCCACGTCGTTTGGCGGTTACCATCTTTCACCCGATCGCGCCCGCGCCGCCACCCAGCTTGCCGTATGGATGCTCAACGGCACTACCCATGTCGACGGCACCTACTCCTACACGACCGCTCAGGGTAAAACCAAGAGCGGACACTTTACCGCCGACAATGAAGTCGTGGCGGCTGCGCGGTGGCTCCACGACAGCGCAAAATCAGGAAGCATCAAAGCCGCTCCGCACCGCGCGCGACGCTATCTAGGGGCCGTATCGGGCGGCAGCAAACGTCAAGACATGCTCTATGTACTGCCGGCGGTCTCTGTTTCCTTCCAAAAGCAGTCTGCTAACACCGTTATTACCAGCGGAAACAATACCTATCAGTTTACCGGGGCAACATTCGATATTTTTGAGAGCGCCAGCGGCGCGCGTGTCGGCACCATCAAGATGGACAGCAACGGTCGAGCGCAAGCAACACTTCTGCCCAACACGGCATACTACCTAGTTGAAACGAAGGCGCCGGCCGGCTATGTCCCCCGCCACGATCGTATTGCCTTTACCACGGGGAATGACGGCGGGCGGGTCGCCATTGATGAACAGCCCGGCACCATCAACCTGCGTATCGTAAAACTCGATGCCGCGACGAATGCCGGCCCCCAGGTGGGATCTTCACTCGCAGGAGCAGAGTTCACGTGTGTGTCGCAATCAACCCCTGGATGGGCACAAATCCTCACGACCGACGAAAGCGGTCGGGCCGCCCTCGCCGATGTCCCCTTAGGAACCTTTACCATCTACGAATCAAAAGCCCCCGAGGGCTACCTGCCATCCAACGACAGCTGGACCTATACCGTTGGAGCCGACCAGCTCGGCGATTCAGGCGTGGTCGAGATCGAGTCTCGCGTTTCCGATATCCCCATTGCGTTTAACCTTGAGATTTCCAAATTCAAGGATTACGGCAATAGCGACCAATCCGGCCTGGAGCAGCCGGCGGGTGGTGTTGTCTTTGAGGTTGTCAGCAACAGCTCTCAGCAGGTTGTTGGCACACTGATCACAAACATCTATGGCTTTGCCTCCACCAAAGATCAGCCCGAAGCATGGTTCGGCGCAGGCAAGCGACCCGCCGGTGTCCACGGAGCCGTCCCATACGACCGTGCCGGCTACACGGTTCGCGAGGTTCCGGAAACCGTCCCCGAGGGTTTTAAACGTGCAGGGGAATGGACCGTCGGGGCCAATCAGATTTCCGACGGCGCCGAGCTTCAATATATCGTGGACAACCACGCTCTGTCGACGCATCTCCAGATTGTAAAACGCGATGCCCAAACAGGCGCTTCTGTTCCCCTAGCCGGATTCACCTTCCAACTCCTCGACAGCAATCACGAACCTGTCTCACAAACTTGCTGGTATCCAGCACATAACGTAATGGACACCTTTACGACTGACGCGACCGGGACCGTCACACTGCCCGAATCGCTCGTGCCGGGCACCTATTATGTACGCGAAACCTCGGCCAAAGAGCCCTATCTTGTCGGCGAAGAGATCGAGGTAAACATACCCGCCGACATGAACCTAACGCCCGTTGCAATCGCCTCGTATTATGACCACGCCGCGACCGGAAACATCAGGATCGTTAAAACCGATGCCATAGACGGCAGCAGCCTCGCGGGCGCCGTCTTTGAGATCCGTGCCTCGGGTGATATCGTGCGCCCCGACGGTAGCATTGCCGCGCTCGACGGTGAGACTGTCGCGACCGTCACGACGGATGAAACTGGAGAAGCACGCGCGGGCAACCTCCCACTGGGATCTGGCACCGCACGCTACGAGGTTGTCGAGACTCAAGCGCCGGCAGGCTTCTTGCTCGATCAGACAACCCATATTGTCGACCTTACTTATGCCGACCAGAAAACACCCGTTGTAGAAGCACGGCTTAACGTATCCGACGATTACACCAAGGTTGATATCTCCAAGGTCGATGCAAGCGGTGAGCAGGAAGTGGAAGGCGCACAGCTCGCCTTATATGGTCCCGATAAAACCGAAATAGACTCCTGGACCTCATCCGACAAGCCACACCGCGTCGAACATCTTGCACCCGGCACCTACTCGTTGCGCGAAATGATGTCTCCGCGGACCTATGACCTTGCCGAGGAGATAACGTTTGAAATAAAGGATACGGGAGAAGTCCAATCCGTCGCGATGAAGGATGCGCCCATCGAGATCAAGGGGCAGGTCGACAAGCGTCAGGAACTTGTCCAACCTATCGAAAAGGGCCTGTTGGCTAACGGCGATGGTAAAAACCGTGCCGCGATGCAAACCAATACGGATGGGCTTTTCTCCTATACCATCGACGCTCGAAACGATTCAACTACCTGGGTTGATGAGTTCACAATTACCGATGATCTTGAGTGTGCCGAGGACGATACGGCGAGATTCGTCTCAATCGAAACCCCCGTCGCCATCGGCGACCTCAACGGTCTGTGCAACGTGTGGTATCGCACGACGCCGTTGGACTCGACAGACGTCGATGAACCGGCGAACGCGACACTTGACGATGGACACGAAAATCCTTGGCTTGAGTCCGACGAAGTAAAAGAGAGCCTTGGTGAGGACTGTCGCCTCGTCGATTACGACGGCTGGCGCCTCTGGAAGGCGGATGTCTCGACCACGGAATCCACCACACTCGAGGCGGAAGAGCTCGACCTTACACCCAATACCGTCGTAACGGGCATTCGAATTGAATACGGTGCGGTAGCCGCCGGCTTTACGACTCGAAGCGATGCGGATTCTTGGACCCGCGATGATCTCAAAGATGAGCACGACGACCTTGACGATGCCAAAGCAATCCTTGGCACAGACGCTCGGGGCGCAATCGTGCACATGCAGGCGACGTCGGCTTATACGCCCCAAACCGCACTCACCAACAGCGCACGCGTCGATCTTTGCCGCAACGGCGGCGGCGATAAACTTGAGTCACATGACGAGGACCGTGTCATTCAACGCTGTACCCTACTGCAGGACCTACCGGCAACAGGATCAGTTCCCATCGCCGCTTGCATCACCGCGCTCCTGACCTCGGGTGCCGCAGCCCTATGGTTCGCTCGCCTTAGGTCGACCCCAAAGAAGCGCTAGCGCGATGAAAAAGCGGGCGAGCCAGTCCCCTGGCTCGCCCGCTTTCAATCATGTAAATCGCCGTATCTACTCTGCAGACGAAGATCCACCATCAACGATTGCCTGCTCGGACTCAGGAATCCCATCGGCACCCGTACTCTGTTCTTGCTCCACCTCTTCGCTGATTGCGGAGGCGGGGGTCGAGCCCTTTGCACCCACGATGTAGGCAGCCCCAAATCCTAACGCAATGGCAATCAAGGTCAAAATCACGTAGACAGGCCAATGGCGCTTAATATACGAAAACACGTTGACTCCTTAGAGCTCCGTCTACGAACGGCGGATAACCTCGGTCACGACCTCGGATACCGTGGCAATGTTCGTCGGGTTGACATTGTGGGGCAGGTCGTCCTCGGTACGAGCGCAAGCCAGACGCGTGCCGTCCACGCCGGCGATGGTGAGGGCTCGGCGGCTCGCCTCGAGCGCGGCATAGGCATCGGTCTTGGCATAGGGCATCTCGAGCGCGCCACAATCGACATGGAACGACTTGCACACCTTGCTGACCAGGTTCATGATGCGGCGATCGCCCTTGAGCAGCTGCTGTTCGCCCTCGACCGTCACCACCGAAAGCCTACCGGCGCCGACGGATTCAAGATTGATGAAGAATACGCCGCGGAGTTTATCGCGATGCGAAGCCAAGAAGGCCTTCATGCCGGCGCCATCACAATCCGAGGCGCCCGTTGCCACAAACCAGATATCGTGACCGAGCAGCTCATCATCGCCCATAGAGGCGACAGCCGAGAGCATATCTTCGGAAGAAGCGCCATCGGAAGACGTAGCGCCGCCCTTCCAGCCATCGTTATCGTCCTCGAAGTTATCCCACGAACCGATACCGCGACCGGACTTCTTGGCATCGTAATCGTCTTCGACGCCCAGCCAATCACTCATGCTGTCCTGCTCGTTTTTCCTTTTACGACCGAACAGGCCACCCAGGCCGCGTTTGCGAGACTTGGGTGCCGCCGGGGCGGGAGCCGAAATGGTCTCGATCGGCTGCGCGCCCGACGCAACGGGCATAGAAGGCGCAACGGGTGCCGATGTGGGTTCGGGACCCTGGGCAGTAGCAAAGGGGTCGTTGACCTGGGCAGAGGGATCGGGAAGGTCGAACAGCGACGTGCGAGACGCAACGTTTGCCTGCTTCATAGACGGCAGCGACGGATCGGGGACCGAAGCCAGCGGAGACGAGGAAGGTGCAGGCGACGGTGCCGACGCCGGATCGGGAACATTCATCTGCGGACGCGGCGATGCCTGGGAGGAAATCTGGGCCATAAGGGAATCGACCGTTTCGTCCTGGGTGGGAGCGACATTGGCAACCGTGGCACCGGAACCACTCGGGGTCGGCATGGTGAAAATCTGCGTGGAGTAAGGCCTCGACTCATCCGTCTCGGGAGTCTCGGAAACCGCAGGCACTTCCTCCTGCTCGACCTCGGTCGAATCACCTTGATCGGCTGCCGCGTATTGCTCTTCGTCAGAGTTGGCCTCGACGGACTCGTCCTCGGCGGCATCTTGGATTTCGGCAGCATCAATGGGCTCGTCATCGTCTGCCGCGTCGCCCTGCTCATCGGAAACAGGAAGGGGCTCGGCAATTGCGGTGCCTTGCTTTTCAAACGTTATCGTGGAATCGAACTGCGCGGCATCAAACGACATGGTGCTATCGACGTGCTGCTGAGCCTCGAAAGACGTTGTTGCCTCAACAACATCCGCTGACGTCGGTTGCTGGGACTCAAAGGACGTCGTAGCTTCGGCAGCGTCGACGGGCCCGGACTGCATAGCCTCGTTCTGCTCGAACTCTTGCGCCGCGCGCTCACGTGCCGCCTCGGCTGCCTGCTGCTGAGCGATAGCCTCCTGCTCGGCAGCCTCGCGTGCGGCAGCGCGCTTCTCCTCGAAATCGTCGACAAATTTCCTGCCCTTTGCAAGCGCACCCTTAAAGAAGCTGGAAGCGCTGGCGCCAATCGAAGAGAACGCGGATGCAATATCGGCATGGGGCGTTGCCGCGGGAATCTCGGCAGAGAAATCAGTATCGCTCTCGTAAGACACGCGCCTCGGCTGTTCAACGTAATCGTCGTCAGACTCGTCCGCAACGTCTTGCGCCGGCGCGGCGGGAGCCAAAATGTCCAGTCCTGCCGCGGGATCGATCGCGGACACCGCCTCGGGCTCGGCAACGGCAGCGGTAACCGCGGCAGACTCATCATCCGCAGTGACAACGGGCGCAGGCTCGGGCTCAAACGTCGGCTCCTCGCCCTCCTCGTAATCGAGCGTGCAGGACTCGGGAAGCATTCCGAGTGCACGGATGGCATCCGAACCAAAGCGAATGTTGCCGGCGGCGTTGCGATAGAGCTTGGGCTCGGGCTCGGCCGCGGCAGGCTCCTCCGCCGGCTCAGCAGCGGGAACCTCGTCATTGAACTCTTCGGCCTGGACAGCCTGATTCTGATCCTCGGGCACGATGGCGCCAATCAGCGTCTCGTCGGCAGACGCACCCTCAAAGCCCTCAATCTGCTCGTCAAAAGCCTCGCCCTGTTCGGGCTCGGTTTGAGCGTCGGGAGCAATCGGCTGACCGAACTCGTCCTCGGCGTAGGTAGGCTCTTCGTACTCGATGGTGTTGCCGTAGTCGTTTTGCTGCTGGGCCGCGGCATACTCCGCCGCCGCGCGCGCCATTTCCTCGGCACGACGTTTCTGCTCCCCAAAATAGGTATCGAACGGAACATCGTCGGGAAACTCGTTCTCGCCCTGGAAGGGAGCAACGTTGTCCATAACGCCGAGCATAGCGGCGACAGAAGACTTGTTGCACACCGCGCCGGACGTATAGGGAAGAACGTGGCGGTTAGAGATGATGTTTGCCGCGTTGGCAAGTGCAACGAGGGAAGCGAGGATCGCGACAATCCACAGCAGAACCTTGAGCGCGCCGGGGAGCGGCAGGATACGCAGGATGGCAACGGCAGCAGGGGCAATCGTGGCAACGGGCAACAGCTTGGCGATGAGCGCACGATACGAAGCATAGGGCTCGCGGGCGAGCAGCTCAGCACGGGGAGAGTCGTAGTGTGCGACAACGACCACCGGGCGGTTGCGCGGAGACGCGAGCGGGCCCGAGGCCTTGTGGTAGGCGATGACATTTTGGCTCACGCCCGTCTTGCCCAGGCGCGAAACCACGGGGTGGCCCGTGCGCTCGAGCACGTAAAGAACGGCGCCGACAATGGCCAGCAAGGTGCCGACCAAGCCGATACCGCCGCCGATGCCCATCAGCAGGGCGCCGGCAAACGCAAGAATACCGGTAACGGCAAATGCCAATCTACTGGGCGCCGGGGCATTGAACTCCTGAACCTCGGGGTCAAAGCCGTGGTTGCGGAAGATCTGAGCGATATCCTCGGCAGCCAAGCGCTCTTCTTCGCTGCATGCCGGCGTAATGCCGGTGTTCTGCAGCAGGTGGTTAATATAGTTCTGGGTGTTCGCCATGTGCGCTCCACATCCATAATCCGACAAATAGGCCCAATGCATGCACATTAGAACCGTATATAGTCGAAAGTATACCCCGAGCGAGCGCAAACGACCGAATTCGGGCCATCTTAACGCCTCGAGCGGACAAGGATATAGCCTAATCTCCATATCGGACTAAAATCATGGCAGCAAACCACCTTCTCATGCGAGGACTCTATGACGGCAAGCGACGCGACCGCGACAATTAAAAAGGGGAATTCGGAGCCCGGTTTCGATAAAACGGCTCAGCGCATCCTCAATCTTTTCTTTGTGCTCAACAGCTCCCCCGAACCGCTGACGACCGAGCAGATCGTCTTGGATTCTGACCTGGGATATGGCTCGGGCAATATCGACTCGGATAAGCGCAAGTTTCGGCGCGATCGTGACAAACTGCTCGAGCGTGGCATCTTAATCAAGGAGGTTCGCCCCGCCGGTGCGCAGGAGACCGAGGAAAGCTCGTGGACAATCGACCGCGAGCACACGTTTGCTGCAGGCGGCCTCATCACCGCAGACGACGCCGATATCCTACTCAACGCCATCGACCAGACGCTAGCGGCCGGCTCTTCCACCTTTGCCGCGCCGCTTGCCGATATTCGCTCCAAAATTGCCTACCTCACCGGCAGGACGACGGTGGACGAAGTACCGATCCGCCGCTCTCCCACCGTCGATGCGGTATGGAGCGCCTTTGCCGAGCGATGCGCGCTGCGATTTTTATATCAGAACGGACGCGGCGAGCAGAAAGAACGTACCGTCTGTGTCTACGGCATGTTCGAACGCGAGGGCGTGGCGTACTTCTGCGGCCTCGACAATGTCACCGACGACATCAGGACATTCCGCTGCGACCGTATCGTTCGCGCATGGCGTCCTTCGAAGGCCTACGCCATCCCTGCGGACTTCAATCTCAACGACTATCTGTTCTTTGAATTCGATTTCGCCGACCGACCGCCCGTTGCAGCCACGTTCTCGTTCGCCCCTCAGACGCAGATCGATATGATCAACGGCCTCACGCGCGGGCGAGGTGAGCTCACACACACCGATGCGGGATGGATCTGGACCGTTGACGTGCGCGACCTTGAAGCCGCCGCCTCATTTTGCATGGCCCACGCCATGGACGGCATGAGGCCCATGGCCCCCAAATCGCTCAAGCAGGCGTGGAACCACCTCATTGAAAGGACGGTGCACGAGTATGCCCGTGCGTAAACTCACCAGCG
Organism: uncultured Collinsella sp.; assembly: GCA_958407085.1. Classification (GTDB taxonomy): domain Bacteria; phylum Actinomycetota; class Coriobacteriia; order Coriobacteriales; family Coriobacteriaceae; genus Collinsella. The sequence continues at coordinate 17,887 of CATYHY010000003.1, forward strand.
AGCAGAGACTCTCGCGCGCCATCGACATCATGGAGGCCCTCTACGCCGCCGGCGAGAGCGGCATGACACGAACCGAGATTTGCGGCCGCTTTGACATCACGGGAGTATCGCTCGACGAGATTCTCGAGATCGTCTCGACGCTCGCGGACCGAGAATCTGGTGCGCGCATCATCTGCGAATGCCACGGCGAGCGTGTGGTCCTCACTGGTGACGCCGGGCGTGTGCTACCGTTGCGCTTGAGTGCAGCCGAGGGCGCTGTGCTCAACCACGAACTTGAATCGTTGGGGATCGAGCCGCAGACGGCAGCTCGGATTCGACACGCCCTTCTACCCGAAGAGCTCGGCTATAACCAGCGCGTCTTTGACACCGTCAACCACGGGTCGCACTGGCAGCAGCTGAGCTGTGCCATTCAGGACGGCGTTCGCTGCCGCATCTCATATCGCTCGATGGACGATGCACGGCCACGCGAGCGTCTGGTCGACCCCTTGCGCATTACGGCAAACGGCGACCAAACATACCTGATTGCCTGGGACATCACAGTCGATGAGCAGCGCACGTATCGCATGGATAAAATCGAGGGACTCGCCTTGACGGAAGACTCCGTCGTGCCTCACACACCGGACGTCGCATCCCTCCACGATTCCCTTGCCCGGACGCAGCGCAGCGCAAAGCTCTTGATGCCATTCGATATGGCGGAGCATCTGGACTGGGCCGGCATCACCCTAATCGAGCGCGGCGGGGCAGACATGGCAACGGTAACCGTGCATTACGGCTCCGAGCGTTGGCTACTGAGCCAGGTAATCGCAGCGGGCGGAGCCATCCGCATCTTGGATGACCCCGCCCTGTCAAAGCGCCTGTGCGATATGGCAAAAACCCTCGTCTGTCCGCTTTAGCGCCGCCGCTCGTGGCGTGCGCGCCACAGTTGCAGATAGTGCCCGATCTGCGCCGATTCGATGCGCTGGTAGGAGCTCGTGGGCAGCGACGTTAAGAACTTCTTTCCGTAGCCCTTCGTCACCAGGCGCGGGTCGGCCAGAATCAGCACGCCGCAATCGGTCGACGAGCGGATAAGGCGGCCGGCCGCCTGCTTGACCTCGAGCACCGCCTCGGGCAGCGAATAGCGCGCCCAAGCGCGGTCTTCGCGCAGGTTGCGCTCGCACGAGAGCGGGTCCGTGGGACTCGAGAACGGCAGCTTGGGAATGATGACGCAGCGCAGCGTCTCGCCGCTGGCGTCGAACCCCTCCCAGAAGGCCTTAAGCGCAAAAAGCGATGAAGTCGGCTCGTTGATAAACCGATCGCGCAGGCGACGAGGAGATGAGTTGCGCTGCTGGCAGTTGAGCTCCAGACCCGCACGGGCCATCTTGGGCTCAACGCGGGCGTACAGGTCTTCCATGTCGCGCCGATTGGTGAACAGTGTGAGCACCGATCCGCCCATGGCAAGATGGGCGTCGACCAGCACGCGCTCGAGCGCCGTAAGATAGCTCTCGCGATCGCGCGGATCGGGGATATCGCCCGCAACGACTACAGCCATGTTCGAATCGAAGTCGTAGCTCGAGTCCAAGTGCAGCGATGAGGATGTTGAAGCGCCGATGCGATCGAGGCCGACCGCGTGGTTAAAGTGTTCGAAGCTTTTGGACACCGTCATGGTCGCCGAGGCAAAGATAGCCGTGTGAACCTCGGGCAGCCACTCGGTTGCCAAGGCCTCGCCAATGTCGATGCGCTCTGCGGTCATTGACTCTCCGCCGGCACGCAGCCTGCGATTGACCTGCAGCGAATACACGTAGTGTTCATCGGTGCCATCAATGATGAGTTTGAGGTTCTCGGCCAGCTCGTGCAGGCGGCGCGAGATATCACCCAGGTCGACAACAACCTCGGGCTTGTCGGCGGCGACGGCTTGCACCAGCGCGTCGACGCTCTTGTCAGCCTGTTCCAATACGTCGATGGCAGCGTAGGCCGACTGTAAGAAATCATGCCAGTCGTCAGATTCGCGCAGCTCGGGGCCAATCCATAGATTGGCATTGTCATAACCCCCACGGGCACGGCAGCCGAGCTCGCGAACGCCATCGAACACGTCGGCGATTGCCATGCTCGCGCGCGCAACCGTCGACGTCGCCTTGGCAGTAAGGCCCAGATAGAGCGTAGAGCCCTCGGAGGTTGCCAAATCACGGGAGACCTGGCTTAGCGCACCGGTGCTCGAGCCACCCAGGCGCTCAAACAGAACGCGTGATTCGTCCGCCGACACCACGCGCGCCCACTGACGGCGCGCCTCGCGCTCGATGGAATGGGCCTCGTCGATTACCCAATGACGAATCGGAGGTAAAATCCTGCCCTCGGCCGCGACATTGCGGAACAGCAGGGAATGGTTGGTGACCACCACGTCGGCATGCGCTGCACGACGGCGAGCGCCGTGGACCAAACATTTATCAGGGAAAAACGGGCAGAGGCGACGAGTACACTCGCGCGAGGCCGTCGTAAAGTCGGGGCGGTTGACGCTGCGCCACCGAATGCCGAGCGAGTCGAGGTCGCCATCGGCTGATTGGCAGACGTACGCCATAATGACCGCGACCGCCGTGAGCGTGTCCGCCGGATCGCGCTTGGTGGTAATCTCGACCTGGCCGCGGCTCATGCGCTCAAGCTTGCGCAGGCATGGATAGTGGTCATACCCCTTGAGAGCGCAAAATGACAGACCACCGTCCAGTTGCTCGGCAAGTTTTGGCAGCTCATGGTACATGAGCTGGTCGGCAAGATTATTCGATTTGGTCGCAATACCAACCGTGATGTTGTTACGGCGCGCTGCCTCGGCAAAAGGCACCAGATAGGCCATCGATTTGCCGACGCCCGTGCCCGCCTCAATTACACGATGAGTGCCCGTGACCAGCGCATCGCGGACCTCGAGCGCCATCGCGATCTGCTCATCACGCGGCTCGTAGGTGGGATACATGCGATTGACCAGGCCACCTGGCGCATAGTCTGCCTCAATCTCCTCACGACTCGGCATCTTGAGGACCGGCAGTTCGTCGGCGTCCACCCGATCGTCGGCGCGATCGGCCTTGAGAACGTCAGCACGAGCGGCGCTGAGAGAGAAGATAGAACCAGGGTTCTGCCCTGCCAAGAATGAGAAGATAGGACGATAGGACCAAGGCACATCCGGATGCATGTCGGCTAGGCGCGCCATGAGGCCCTGAGGCAAGTCGGTGAGCGCCACGAGCAACACGCGCCATACGCCACACAGGGCGTCGACGTCGGCATTGGCACGGTGTGATACCGAGTCACAGCCAAACAGATCGGCCATAAAAGACAACTTGTGCGATGCCAGGCGCGGAAGCGCGATGCGCGACAGCGCCAGCGAATCGATCCAGATATCGCTCACGTTGACGCCGCCTTTGACCGACTCGATAAACGAGCGGTCGAACGTGGCGTTATGTGCGATTACCGGGCAACCACCGACAAAATCGGCGAGAGCGGCTACGGCCTCAACGGCCGACGGGGCATCTGCCACATCGGCATTTGTAATGCTCGTGAGCTCGGTGATCTCGGCGGGAATCAGCTGCTTGGGATGCACGAAGGTATCGAAGCGGTCGACGACCTCGCGGCCCGAAAGACGGGCCGCCGAGATCTCGATCAGCTCATTGTCCTGCACCGAAAGACCTGTGGTCTCGGTATCGAGGACAATCACATCTTCCTCGATAAGGCCGAAGGACTGCGTTTTGGCGCGTTCGGCAAGCGTGGCATAGGAGTCGATGACAAACTGCGGCGTTCCTGACGAAACCGCGTCCTCGATTAGCATGCAATGCCCGCTCGACGAAGGCCCATACGAATCAGGCTGTCACAGACCTGCGGGAACGTCATGTCGTCGGTGTGGCGGATCTCGTCCGGATACAGCGACGTATCGGTCATGCCGGGAATGGTATTGGTCTCGAGGATAACGGGGCCGTCCTCACTCACGATAAAGTCGCTGCGCGAGATACCCAGGCAACCGAGGGCCTTGTGAGCAGCACAGGCAAGCTCCTGAGCGCGAGCGTAATTCTCGGGTGAAATCTGCGCCGGAATGCGATGGATGTCCGTAGGGTCGACATATTTCACGTCCAGATCGTAGAACTCGCAGTCCTCGGGTTTGCGAATCTCGACAATCGGCAGAGCGCGCACGTCGTCCTCGCCGTACACACCGACGGTGATCTCGGTACCCTCGATGCACTTCTCGACCAGCACTTTGTCGCCGTACGCAAACGCCTTGGCGATTGCCGCGGGCAGCTCGGAGGGCTCATGGACCAGGGAAATGCCATAGCTGGAACCGTTGACGGCCGGCTTCACAAAGCAGCGCTCGCCACAAACCTCGACGATATGATCGATATCGACTTCATCGCCCACCTCGAGCGCGAGGCCGGGGGCAATGGGAATGCCCGCCTTGGCGTACAGGAGCTTAGAGACCTCCTTGTCGGCACCGCAGGCGCTGGCAAGCACGCCCGAGGGCGTGTAGGGGATACCCAGGGTCTCCATGGCGCCCTGCATGGCGCCATCCTCGCCGCCGGCACCGTGCATGGCGATAAACGCCACGTCAAAGCCGCCGGTCGCCATGGTTACCATAAAATCATCGGCAGCCGTGTCGAGCAGCTCCACCGAAGTGTAGCCGGCCTCCTTCAAGGCAACCACGACGTTCTTTCCCGAATTGAGCGAGATCTCGCGCTCAGCGGAATGACCGCCCGCCAAGACCGCTACGTGCATGTTCTCTAGGCTTTTACCCGGCATGGGCAGACTCCTCCTCTATAATTTCTGCAGCTGATACCATATTGTAGCGATACCCTCTACGTTTCCCCAAAATCGAAAGGCTTCCATGAATCCCAGGACTAAATCTCAGGACATTCGCGACTTGAGCCAAAACGATATTCGCGAGCTCGTGGCCGAGCTTGGCCAGCCCGCCTTCCGCGCGAAGCAGCTCATCGAATGGGTCTTTGAGAAGAACGTTTGTTCGTTTGACGATATGACCAACCTTCCCAAGGCTTTCCGCGAGCAGCTTAAAGAGGCTTTCGCCTTTGACACGCCGACTGAACTCACCAAGCAGGTTTCCAAAGATGGCTCTCGCAAGTATCTGCTCGAGTACCACGACGGCGTTTCCGTCGAGACCGTCGGCATGCCCCGTCGTAACAAGCTTTCCGTCTGCGTTTCCACCCAGGCAGGCTGTGGCATGGGCTGTGCCTTTTGCGCTACCGGTCTCAACGGCCTCAAGCGCTCTCTGACTGCTCAAGAGATCGTCGACCAGGTACTTCATGTATCCAACGACTTTGGCGAGCGCGCCACGAGCGTTGTCTTCATGGGCCAGGGCGAGCCGTTTGCCAACTACGACGAGGTTCTCAAGGCGCTGCGAATCCTCAACGACCCCGATGGCATCGGTATCGGCGCTCGTCACCTCACCGTCTCTACCAGCGGCGTTATTCCCGGTATTCGCAAATTTGCCGACATCCCCGAGCAGTTCACGCTTGCCGTTTCCCTGCATTCCGCCATCCAGTCGACGCGCAATAAGCTCATGCCCGGTGTTAAGAAGTACACGCTACTTCGCCTTCACGAGGCGCTTCAACTCTACACCGAGAAGACTGGCCGCCGCCCGACCTATGAGTATGCCATGATCGAAGGCGTCAACGATACGAATCCCGAGATGCAGGCGCTCTGCGACTTCTGCGAGGGAACGTTGTGCCACGTTAACCTGATTCAGCTTAACGACATCGAGGGCAGCCCGCTCAAGCCGTCGCCGATTCATAAGGTTGAGGATCTTCAGCGTCGTCTTGAGTCCCGTGGCATCGAGACCACGATTCGTAACTCCCGTGGTAACGATATTGACGCCGCTTGCGGACAGCTGAAGCAGCGCTTCAAAGTTCAGAAGAACGCATAGGGGAGTCGCACCCCAAAACGTTTCATGTGAAACATCGAACGGCCCCGGTTACAGGAGATGCAACCGGGGCCGTTTTATTTATTGACCTTAATTTTGAATCAGCTGCTACCTGTCCCATTTTTTACGGCCAAAATAAGGGGTCCTTGCCTCGTGAATCAGACAAGGACCCCTCAAAATATGCTAAGTAATTGTTAGGTACCTAATAGCCTACATTTTCCCATTGGTTACTAACCCAACCTTGATTAATCTTGGGATTCTTCGTTACCTGAGCCGTACGCATGGCAACATCTTCTGTCATAACATCCATTTTCTTCTTGGATGTATCGACAATATCTTGCGCACTACGAAGCAAACGACCTCGAAGTTCATCGTCTGTCGCGATCTTATAGCCAGCAAAGGCACCAGCCGCGACAGTCGTCGCCAATGCAATCGCAGTTAAAATCCTATTCCTCATCTTGGCCTCCTTGATCAAACTGAATCATTTCGCCAAGAATACGAGAGAGCTCTTCCTCGTCTTTAAACTCAATCTCAATCTTATTCTTTCCACGCGAGCTCTTAACACGCACGTTGGTATTAAAAACCTGACGAAGCACGCGGGCAGCCTTTTTAAAAGACTGAGGCGTTGCAGGCCTCGGCGTCTTAGGTGTCTCTCCGGCAGAAAACAACGGAGCAAGATTTTCTGTCGCTCTTACGGAAAGGCCCTCTGCAACAACCTTCTCTGCAAGTCGAATTCGAGCGTCCTCATAGGGAACTGCAAGAATCGCACGTGCATGACCAGCAGTAAGTTTGCCCTCAAAAATCATCTGCTGAACAACTTCAGGGAGATCGAGAAGGCGCAGCGAGTTTGTAATTGCAGAGCGTGACTTGCTGACTGCCTTCGACAATGTCTCCTGGGTCATACCGCTGGCATCGATAAGCTGGCGATAGCCCTTAGCCTCTTCGACGGGATTCAGATCAGAACGCTGAAGGTTTTCGATCAGAGCAAGAGCCAGCATCTCTTCATCATTAACATCTTTAATGATGACAGGCAGCTCCTCAAGACCAGCAAGCTTTGACGCTTGGTAACGACGCTCACCAGCGATGATCTCATAGCCGTTTCCATGCTTGCGAACCAAAAGCGGCTGCAAGACGCCATGTTCTTGGATTGATTCGCTCAACTCACGAAGTTCAGTTTCGTTAAAGTGAATTCGCGGCTGATTAGGGTTGGGAACGATATCCTCAATAGGTAGTTTTGTTTCAGATGCGGCATTCGAAGCCGATGCAGCCGAACCACCGGTCTCATACTCGGCCTCTGAGACCAAAGCATTGAGTCCACGTCCCAATCCGCCACGTTTCTTTACACTAGGCACGCTTGATCACCTCTTTTGCAAGGTTCATATATGCTTTTGCACCCTTATTTTGAGGTGCATAGGTAATTACCGGTTCCCCAAAAGACGGAGCTTCGGAGATTTTAACCGTACGGGGGATCAACGTCTTAAATGCCTTATCACCAAAGTACGATTGAACCTCCTCAACAACCTGATTCGATAGAGAAGTACGCGAGTCATACATGGTCATAAGCACACCGTAGGTGTCTAAGCCCTTGTTCAGACGAGATTTGACCATCTTCATTGACTCAAGCAGCTTCGTAACGCCCTCGAGTGCGTAATACTCGCACTGGATCGGAATCAAAACGCTGTCTGCTGCGGTCAAAGCGTTGATAGTAAGCAGGCCGAGCGAAGGAGGGCAGTCAATGAAAATAAAATCGAACTCGTCCTGAATCGGCTCAAGCAAATCTTTGAGACGGGTTTCACGAGCAATTGCGCTTACGAGTTCAATTTCCGCGCCTGCAAGCTGAATTGTAGCCGGAATTACGAATACCTTTTTGCAATTTGTATCAAGAACAAGCGATTCTGCCGGTACATCATTCAGCAATGCATCATAGATGCAGTGATCAAGGTCTTCTTTTTCAATTCCGAATCCACTGGTGCTGTTTCCCTGCGGATCAAAATCAACAATCAGTGTCTTACGACCCTGCTCACCCAGTGCTGCTGCAAGGTTTACAGCCGTCGTTGACTTACCGACGCCGCCTTTTTGATTGATGATTGCAATGATACGCGTGTCTTTTGCGCTCTTAGAACGCTTAACGTCGCGAAATCCCACGGTCCCTCCTGGTGTGTATTAAAGCTGTCAAACGGAGGATGTTTCACGTGAAACATTCCGAATCGATAGCAACTGCTATGTTTCACGTGAAACACTGCAAGCTGTTAGTAACCATTATGTTTCACGTGAAACATCTAGGCAAGCGGATTCTTCTTTGCCATGCCATTTGCACGAGGCAATGAAACGGATGCTGAATGACTCTTCTTAAGAACAATGAACTCCCTGTGACCCAAGCCTTCAGGCAAATCAATTGCGTCATTCAGAAGCAAAGTGAAGCCGCAAATCTTAGCTGCTGACATGCCGGAAGCAAGCTCCTCATCCGAAGGATTGCCCTTGGTGATAACAAATAGCCCTCCATCCTTCAGGTACGGAGCCGCATACTCAACAAGAATCGGTAGAGGGGCCAGTGCGCGGGCGGTTACAACGGAGAACTGCTTCTTATGGCTTCGAGCATATTCTTCAAGACGATCATGAACCGCATGAGCATGTTTCAATCCAAGAGCATGGACAAAGGAATTAACCGCATCAACCTTCTTGCCAACAGAGTCAATATAAGTAGCTTTACGATGCGTGGTTATGGTTAATGGAATACCAGGGAAGCCCGCACCTGTTCCCATATCGAGCAAAGCTCCCTCAGGAGCCTTATTGATATAGGGGAGCAAAACAAGTGAGTCGAGGATATGAAGTACGGCAGCATCTTCTACGTTAAGAATACGGGTGAGATTGGTTGTCTTATTTGTTTCTAGAACCAAATCCAAATGCTGGATACATTTCCTCAGCTCAATATCAGTTACGCTCAAGGAATATTCTTTGCAATAGGAAGTTAGGCGACTCAACATCTCGTCAGCCTGCTGATCGGTAAGTACTAACAACTGAAGCTCCTTTCTGACAAAAATCAGCGTATCGAGAACTTTTGACAAAAAAGGGGGACGTGGAAACCACGTCCCCCTGGCATAAGCTCGAGTAGATTATCGAGCAACAATCACCACATGGCGATCAGGGTCAGAACCCTCAGAATGAGTATCGACTGCATCGTTGCCACGAAGTGCAATGTGAACCAGTCGGCGCTCGTAGGCATTCATGGGCGGAAGCGAAACACTCTTATGAGTGCGGATGGCACGCTCGGCAGCAGACTGAGCCATGGAGGCGACCTTATCCTGACGGCGACTCTTGTATCCCTCGACGTCCACTACAACCGGATACCTAAAGCCAAGCTTGCGGCTCACCAGCAAAGAGAACATAACCTGAAGAGCATCAAGAGTGCGACCATGACGGCCAATGAGAACGGCAAGGTCGGGAGCCGTTACATCCAAAATCAGCTCACCCTCGTCGCCCTCATACTCATCGATAGGAGAGTTGGCGGCATCGAAGTGCGAAAGGATGGAACGCAGGATGGAAATCGCAACATCGGCAATGGTGTCGAGCTCCTCATCGGTCAGCTCTTCACCAGCCTTGTAGCGCTGTGCAATCTCGGGATAATCGCCCGCGACCTGCGGGGCAACCTCCTCAAGCATATCCTCGATGATCTCTTCAGACATAACGTACTCCAAAAGTTAGGTACCTAAATAAGATTGATATCCCACTACTTCTTCTTGTGCGGGCGCGGCTTCTTCTCGCGACGAGTGACCTCAACCTGCAGCGGAGCGTTCTTAAGACGCTCCTCCTCATCGGCCTTCGCCTTGTCGATGACCTTCTGCGTCACAAAAATCTGCTGGATAACCTGCCAAGCAGACGAGACGTCGTAGTACAGCAGAACACCAACGGGAAGGCTCCAGCCCATCCAAAGCATCATGACCGTCATGACAACGGCCATCATACGCATGCTCTGAGCCTGCTGGCCGGTCTGGTTGCGCGACATATAGAGCTGCGGAATCAGGGTCAGGACGGCAAACAGGATCAGGCAAACCAGCGCAGGCAGTGCAACCATAAAGCCATCGGCAAAGGAAGCGCTCGGCGTGGTGGTCAGGTCGGGCAGGATGTTGAAGAACGAGAACGTGCCGTTGTTAAAGTACTGCGGCAGGTTGCGCAGCAATGTAAACAGGGCGAACAGGATAGGCATCTGAATCAGCAGCGGCAGACAGCCAGCCATGGGGTTGAACTTGTTCTCGCTGTAGAACTTCTGCATCTCCTCGGCCTGACGCTGGGGATCGTCGGCATAGCGCTCCTGGATCTCGAGCATCTTGGGCTGCAGCACCTGCATGCGAGCCGTCGACTTGGTCGACTTGAGCATAAGCGGCGTCAGCAGCAGACGGATGATGACCACCAGGATGATGATGGACAGGCCCCAGTCGACCGCAAAGGTCTGGATGAGCTTGAGCAGCTCGAAAAGGATGTTAACGATCCAATCCCACATGTAAGTTTTCCTCCGATAGCGAGTGCCCGCTAGGGCACAGGGTCATAACCGCCGACGTGCAGGGGATTGCAACGAGCGATGCGCCTCACGGCAAGCCAGCAGCCTCTCAAAACACCGTGCTTCTCAATCGCCTGGATGGCGTATTGCGAGCACGTTGGGTAATAAATGCAGGCGTCAGGCAATAAGGGCGAAATAACCTGTTGATATATGCGAATAGGAGCGATGGCAACACGTCGCAAAACGTGATTGCTCATCGCTCCTCCCCGGCAACGCCGGCGCGCTTCATAAGCGAACGCAACGCCTTGTCCATCTCCTGCGGCGAGGAAACCCTCGTCTTGGGAGTTGCAAACAAGATGATGTCATAACCCGCAACGGGAAATCCGCAGCTGCGGGCGGCCTCGCGCATCACACGCTTAGATCGGTTGCGCACGACGGCACAACCGAGTCGCTTAGCACCAACGAAGGCGACCCTTCCGGAGTCGCCTTCGCCAACCGATTCACATATGGTCATTCGAATCAGAGGGTGATTGAAACGACGCCCCTGACTGAACACATGCTCGAAATCTTGCCGAGACTTAATAGTCTTCATGCGAGATGTGTGTATCGCTGCTAGACAGTGAGACGCTTGCGGCCCTTGGCGCGACGACGGGCGAGCACGGCACGACCACCCTTAGTGGCCATACGGGCACGGAAGCCATGGGTCTTGGCACGCTTACGCTTATTAGGCTGATACGTACGCTTCATCTTAAGTTCCTCCTGCTGCATTTCGAGTGTCCGCGGGGACGCGGACGCAGATATAGACACGTGAGCTTGAAGATTGTAGGGAAATCAATGTTCAAATGTCAAGAAATCAAAGGTAAAAGGTTGCGCAGTTCACACGGTTCCCCCATAAGCCAAGCTCGATTTAGCGGTGCATGGCAACTTTTCATGATATTTCATCGAGTTTTCAACAGGTCATGTTGGCAATGTTGAGAACTTTTCGTCCGTTTTCCAAAGTTTTCAACAGGTTTTGAAAGTTTGTCGAAAGATGAGAAACATTGCACGGTGAGCTACTATTTGTTCGAAACCTTTTGGAAGATTGCGAGCGGCATGTCTGACGACTTTTACACCATGGTCGATTCCGGAGACC
>CATYHY010000004.1 GCA_958407085.1 uncultured Collinsella sp.
CGAACGGCGCGCCTGTTTAGCGAAACTGGTGAAAAATAGATTGACGCTAACATCGGTGAGCCACAGCCGGTTGGGCTCGTCGGCGTGGAAATTCCTGTTCACGAGGTTCTCCGGCGCCTTGGAGACCTCGCCGGCGTAGGAGCTGTAGCCCCGGGCGCGCCTCTTGTTGTAGACGACCTCGAGGCCCTCCTCGCGCATCACGCGGGCCACGCGTTTCTCGCTGGCGCGGACGCCCTCGCGGCGCAGGCGCGCCCAGACGGTGCGGTACCCCCAGCACCCCGAGCCCTCGCGGAAGATGCGCACCACGCGGTCGCGTATGTCGGCGTCGCGGTCGCGCGGTGCGGCGACGCGGGGCCTCCAGTACTCATAGGAGCTCTTCGATATCCTCAAGAAACCTGTGATCGAGCGGAGGGGCAGGGCGGTCGCCCGCCTCAATCTCTCGCCGAGCTCGCACTTGCTCCTGTTCGAGATCGAAGCCGGGTCCCACCCTTCCGCTTTTAGGTCGGCCAACACCGCCCTGAGCAGGAGGTTCTCTATCTGGTCCTCGTTGAGCCCGGCGAGCGGGCCGGTCGCGGGCGGGGCGTAGATCGACTTGTCGGGGCCCAAGCTGGCCTCCTTCCGGCGCGGTTTCCTCGCACCGATTCTACAGCGCGCCCCGGTGTAGCTGTGCGGGAGGTGGCCCGTCGCCCACTTCTTGGCCGCGCCCACCGTGACCCCCGCGAACTCCGCGGCGGCGGTCGGCCCCATGCCGTCCTCCGTCGCCAGGAGGAAGAGCTCGACCTTCTCCCTGCTGTACATGCGAACCTCCAGTCCGGACCGCTTCACGGTCCAACTTTCTGTCCGCACCCCCCTTTTGGAGGCTGATGTACACAAATGCAGAATCCAGCGCAGCCCAGAGGCGCCCTCCACATGTCTGGACTCTCTATGGCTGCGCTGGATAGACATCGCCGAAACGGGTATAGTATCGAAAGTTTTGTCGTTAACCAGCGGGGGAGTCCTGTGGGCATCAAAAAGAAGATCAAAAAGGAGCTTATCGGCACTTCCGATTACCCGTCGAATAAGATCTTTACGATCTCCAATTTCATTACCTTTACGCGCCTGATTCTCACCCTGGTATTTCTGTACCTGTTTGTGACGGATAACAACCGCGTCATCGCCATCGTTATCTACGCCGTTGCCGCATCCACCGACTGGATGGACGGTCAGATCGCCCGCATGACTAAGACGGTCTCGTGGCTCGGCAAGGTCATGGATCCCATTTGCGACCGTGCGCTGCTGTTCACCGGCGTGCTGGGACTGGTGGTTCGCGGAGAGCTGCCAATCTGGGTCTGCGTGCTCATTATTGGCCGCGACATCTATCTGGGCATCGGCACGCTTATCGTGCGTCATTATCATCGTCGCCCCATCGATGTCGTCTTTCCCGGAAAGATTGCCACAGCGCTGCTCATGACCGGCTTCTCGCTCATGCTGCTCGGTTTCCCCGTTATTGACGGCCTGCATCTTTTACCTTCATCCCTTACGGCCTTCCCAGGCCTCAACGGGAGCTCGGTACCGCTCGGCATCTTCTTTGTCTACGGCGGCGTGGTCTTTTCCATGCTCACCGCCGTCATCTACTCCGTTAAGGGCGGAGTGGCCATTAAACAGGCCATCGCGCATCCAGAGGACGAGGACGTCGACTTTCTCAACCCCGAAATCGAAGACTGATTCATTGGGGTATGATTACGTACAGTTTATTCTTTGCGGCATGTCCGCGTTAAGTTAGGGGTTGTCATGGACAACATGGTTAATAATATGCCTCAGAACGATAAGACCGCGGACGCTACCTGCGTTTTCCGCGTTCCTTCGAGCGATGTCACCGTTCCCGATCTTATGGCCAACGTGCGCATCACCGCCCCCGTTCTGTCCATCGTCAAGGGCCCGCAGACCGGTGCCGCCTTTGAGCTTGAGGATGACTGCACCACGATTGGCCGCGATCCGGCAAATGGAGTCTTCCTCAACGACATGACGGTATCGCGCAGCCATGCACGCATTATTCGCGAGGGGCTGGGCGCTCGTATCGAGGATCTCGGCTCGCTCAACGGCACCTGGGTCGACGGCGCCATCGTCAATGCCGCCCCGCTGCACGACGGTTCTTCCGTTCAGATCGGTACGTTTACGCTCATCTACCACGAGAGCACGCCGGAGCGCATCGAAACCGGTGAGTAGGTAATGGCCGAACGCAACTATCTGAGTATCGGCCAAGTCGTCAACCTACTTCGAGGCGCATACCCCGATCTTTCGAACTCAAAAATTAGATTTTTAGAAGATGAGGGGCTCATTACCCCTCATCGTACGCCCAAGGGTTACCGTCAGTATTCTAAGGAGGACGTTGATCGTCTGGAGGTCATCCTGCATCTGCAGAAGACCCGCTACATGCCGCTCAACGTCATCAAACAGCGTCTGGAAAATGCCACCGACTTGTCCACGCTCGCCTACGAGGTTGGCTTGCTGTCCGATGTTCCACTCAAGACGGAACCCAAAGAGACCAAGCAAAAGCTGCATCCCATCGAGACCATTCCCGACATGCTGGGCGTCGATATCTCGTTTATCCGTTCTTTGGCCGAAAACGATCTCATTCGCATCATCAAGAGCCCGCAGAACCGCGAACTTGTCGATGGTCGCGATTTCCCGATTATCCGTTACTGCTCGGAGCTGTCGCGTTTCCACATCGAGCCGCGCAACCTGCGTCAGTATGTGTCGTCGGCCAACCGTGAGTCCTCGATGTTCGAGCAGGTGCTCGTGAGCATGCTCGGCATGGATACCTCCGATGACGAGCGCGACGCCAAGCTCGAGCGCGCGTTTAAGAAGCTGCACGACCTCACGGAGGGCGTCCACACCGCACTGCTCAAGAACCGTGTCTTCGAGTCGCTCAACGCCGTGGTCGAGGACGCCGACATCGATGCACTCGATGAGGAAATCACTCGTTCCGAGTCCACCAAGGCCAAAAACGAAGAGACAGCCGCGCCGGCTTCGCACGAGGATTCTCTCGTAAAGCCGCTCAAGGTCGTCGCCCCTTCGCAATCCGGCACCGTCACCGCGGGCAAGTAACAGCTGCCGCTTATCCGGCAACCCATTGAAAGGTCATGTAATGTACGACTTCGAATCTCAAATCGTCGACATCCCCGACTATCCCGAGCCCGGAGTCATCTTTAAAGACATCACGCCGCTCTTTGGCAATCCCGAGGCGCTCAAAGCCATGACCGATGCCCTCGCCGAGCACTTTGCCGGCATGGGAATCACCAAGGTCGTGGGTCCCGAGGCTCGCGGCTTTATGGTTGGCGTACCGGTGGCTGTAGCCCTTGGCGCCGGCTTTGTTCCCGCACGTAAACCGGGCAAGCTGCCGCGCGAGACCGTAAGCCAGAGCTACGAGCTCGAGTACGGAACGGATTCCATTGAGATCCATGCCGACGCTATCAGCTCTAAAGATACCGTGTTGATTCTGGACGACTTGGTCGCGACGGGCGGAACCGTCGAGGCAACAGGTAAACTGGTGCGAGATATGGGCGCAAAGCTTATCGGTTACGGTTGTATCCTTGAGCTTGCGTTTCTCAACCCGCGCGAGAAGCTCACGCCGTCTGATGACGATGTGGAGCTCTTTAGCCTGGTGACGGTGGACTAGCCGTTACCCTTAGTTACTGGAAAGGAAGCTACATGCGCACAGCAAACACGCACAAAAACATGGCACGCTGCGCTGCTACGGCAACCCTCGCTTGTGTTTTGGGCCTGGGCCTCGCGGCTCCTACCTATGCCGATACCGCATCCGACCTTGCCGCTGCTCGCACCAAGCTCGAGCAGATTGGCACGCAAACCCAGCAGATCTACGACGAGCTCGCCACTCAGACGCAAGCACTCGACCAGACCGCCGGTGAGATCACGCAAAAGCAGCAGGAGATCGCCGATGGTCAGGTCAAGCTCTCTAACTACGTTGCCGGTGAGTACAAGACCGGCGGTCTGAGCCTGCTCCAGGTCCTGACGGGCGTCGATGACCTAGGCGATATGCTCAACCGCCTGTTCTACTACGGCAAGGTTTCCGACAAGCAGGCCCAGACCATCCAAGATGTCAAGGAGCTTAAGCAGGAGCTCACCGACAAGCAGGCCGAGCAGGAGAAGAACGTCGCCGCCACACAAAAGAAGGTTGACGAGCTCAATGCTCAGCAGGCCGAGGCTCAGAATGTTGTGAGCTCTCTGGACTCCCAATTGCAGGCCGAGCTTGCCGCCGAGGCCGAGGCCAACGCAGCACTGCAGGCCGGCATTAACGCCAGCACCGCCGAGAAGGCCACGGTGAGCACCGAGACCACTGGCACGACTGAGAACACTAACAAAGGTGGCGGTACGACCAATGACGGCGGCAACACGCCTGCCCCCACTCCCACGCCCGCTCCTGCCCCTACGCCGCAGCCCGCTCCGGCTCCGGCTCCGGCTCCAGCCCCTTCGGCGCCGAGCCAGTCCGTTGACGGCGGCAGTGTTGTTTCGCGCGCCTACAGCAAGCTTGGTTGTGCTTATTCCTGGGGCGGCATTGGCCCGGACAGCTTTGACTGCTCCGGCTTTGTGAGCTACTGCCTCACCGGTCGCTACTGCCGTTTGGGCACCACCGGCACGTTTATGGGTTGGACGCGCGTTTCCGATCCTCAGCCGGGTGACGTTGTGGTCAACTCTTACCACACCGGCATCTATATTGGTGGCGGCCAGATGATCCATGCTTCCGACTACAACACGGGCGTTATCATCAGCTCTGTCGCAGCCGGCATGAACAACAACTACATTTTCGTGCGCTACTAAGTCACTCTGTATAGCAAACGAATGTGAACCTCGTGGTCTTTGGGCTGCGAGGTTCATTTATTTAGGACCGTGCTCCATACATGATCCCAATGAGCTAGTTTTCAATACTAGATGCACGTTTCATAGGTAAGCAAGATGGCTATAATATATGAGAAACATTTAGAAAGGACCCTCTATGAGCTGGGCACTTATCTCCGATTCGAGCTGCAACCTCCGCGATTGGCAACCGACCGCGCCCCATACCATCTTTGCATTTGCACCCCTCAAAATTCGAGTGGGGGAGCGTGAGTTCGTCGATGACCTCACGCTCGACGTTCACGAACTCAATTGCGCCGTGCAGGCGGAGTCGAGCGCTTCTTCGAGCGCCTGTCCGAGCGTAGGCGAGTGGACCGAACTCTTTAGGCTTGCCGACAAGACAATTTGCATGCCCATCTCCGAGGGTGTCTCGGGAAGCTACAATGCCGCCGCCACGGCACGCGATTTGGTTCTTGCCGAGGATCCGAACCGTCAGATTCATCTGGTCAATTCTCGCGCAGCCGGCGGCAAAATGGACCTGATCTTCCTGCTGTTCGACCGCTATCTCGCAAGCAATCCCAACGTCTCTTTTGAGGAAGCCTGCGGCTATTTTGATGAGCTGGAACAGAACAGCAAGATCCTCTTTAGCCTGTGCAATTACGAAAATCTCGCCAAGGCCGGACGTATTCCCAAGGCAGCCGGCGTTATTGCCAATAAACTCAACATTCGAGTTTTAGGCACAGCAAGCGAAGCGGGGGAGATCAAGCTCGTCGGTCACACCCGTGGCGCAAAGAAGATGCTTGGCAAGATTGTCGACACCATGGAGGCCGAGGGCTTTACCGGTGGAGAAGTCGTCATCGACCATGTCGAGAATGAGGCGGGCGCCCAGGCACTTGCCAGTCGCATTGTGGAGCATTGGCCCGGCTCCAAGACCATCATTATGCCCTGCAACGGACTGGATTCATACTATGCCGAGATGCACGGGCTCATTATCGGCTACGGCATGGGCGTGGCATCGGGCCAATAACGTCCAACTAAACAAAAACACGGGCGGGATAAAGTGTCTGATGGCTCTTTGTCCCGCCCGTCTTGTACATCGGCTAGCTATTAAACCCGTTGAACTTTAGATAGCTCATGAGATACGCCTTCGATACAAAAGACGATACCGCGCTGCGCACGAGCAGCGACTCGCGTGTGACCTGATGAGCCGTATCGGCTACGGGAGCCTGCTCAATGGAGAACGCCGCACGAATCGATGCCTCGAGCTGATCGACCACATAGTCAAAGGCGGTCGGCGCATCGTAGCTCAGGCGCTGAATATTAAAGAGCGCCTGAACCGCAGCGATGGGCAGTACCTGCTTAAAAATACAGATGGCGATGAGACGCGCAATCTGCTCACGACCATACTGCTTTTTAACCGGAGCGGGAACGAGGCCGACCTTTACGTAGTTGTTGATCATCGAAGGCGTAATGACGGGCTGCTCCACACAAATCGAAAGTGGCTCCATCCACAGTTCAATGTACTCAATAACCTGGTCACGGTAGAGCGTTACATTCGGCAACTGGTTATAGCGCGCCAAGCTGAGCGTATTGAGTTTGCGGACCATATCAGACTGGATAAATGCATCAGGTAGCACCGTGGGCTGAATATCCTCTGGGCTAATGCTAACCGATGTATCGGACATAGGAATGACATGTTTAACGTGATTCATATGGTACCTCCGTTCATTTTTATATTGTATTCTAGATTATCTAGTTTTGCATACCACAATGAACGATATGATCATCGGCTTTGGCTCGGGTCCGGCCGCAAGATAATTGGCTCAGACTTTGCACAACAAAACATCCCGCGACAACGTTGCCTTAAGCTCGTTGTGCAGGATGTTTAAGTGATAGAACAACCTTACATAAGATATATTATCGTACTTATCCGCGTAGAAAAGCGTATGCGCTGGTAGCCGCTATAGCTCCGTCCGAAACAGCGGTCACAACTTGGCGTAACCGCTTGGAACGGATATCGCCGGCAGCAAATAAGCCAGGCGTGCGGGTGGCCATCGATTCGTCGGTCAAAATACCGCCGTCGGGCGCCAAATCCACCAGATGCTCTACAAGCTCGGTATGCGGCTGCGTGCCAGCAAAGACAAAAATGCCAAACGAACCAGGATCAAAGGACTCAGAATAGGTACCACCGGTAGCGTTGTCCTTAAACGTGATAGTCGTGGGCATAGCCTCGCCCGATAGTTCGACAATACTAGTTTGGTACCTAACTGAAATATTATCTTTTGCGAGCACCTTTTGAACCACGCCATCAGGGGCACGGAACTGATCGCGGCGCAAAACGATGGTCACGCTGCTGGCGATTTCTGACAAGAACAGGGCTTCCTCGCAGGCAGCATTGCCGCCGCCGATAACAAAAACCTGCTTGCCACGAAAGAACATGCCGTCGCACGTCGCGCAATACGAAACGCCACGACCGCGATACGTATCCTCGCCAACAAAACCCGCAGATCGCGGCGTGGCACCCATGCAAGCGATAACGCTCGAGGCAACCGTATCGCCCGTATCGTGATGTACCGTAAACAGCGCTGAATCGGCATCGTAATCGATACCCGTAACCATGCTCCATGCAACCTGTGCTCCCAGGCCCTCTGCATGCTGCTGAAAACGCTCGCCAAGCTCGGCTCCACTCAGCAGCGGAATGCCCGGATAGTTCTCGACCTCATTGGTTGTGGCGATCTGTCCTCCCGACATGCCCTGTTCAATCACAGTCGTCGTTAGGTTGGCACGCGCCGCATAAATGGCTGCGGCATAGCCCGCAGGACCGCCGCCGATAATAGCAACATCGATCGGCTGATGGGTAGTCATGAAGAGACCTCCTGTCGAAAGATTGGCGTTCTTTGCGCTCATACCCAAATTTAGACGAACGTGACACTCATGCACTACAATGATTACTTGCGAAACTAAGATGAAGGGGAGTTATCGATGGATCAAACGCAGACGCGCGACGACGCTCCCCTGCTCACACACAGCACTCCCCAATCGGAACAAACCACGCTCTTGGCTCAGCAAAAACCTCTCGTGACCATCGTGCACGCCTCGGTCGGCTCGGGCCACAAGGCCGCCGCAAAGGCGATTGCGCAGGCATTCGACCTTATCCGCGGCACCAATGGCATCCCCGAGGATGTTGAGATTGAAGTGCTCGATATCCTCGATTTTGGACGCATAAAATTCGACGGCAACAAAACGGCCGCCTCGTTTACCGGCGCCACGCGCCCAATTTATGACTTGACCTGGCGTTATACCCTTACCGGACACCTGCTTTGGGGCGGTGGCACGGCATGGTCGCGCATCATGTTCCCCGCATTTAACGAGTACGTTCGGACTCGTAGGCCCATTGCCGTGGTCGCCACGCACATCACGGCAGCCAACGTCGCCGTCGGCGCGCGCATCATTACGGGCATCGATTATCCCGTCATTTGCGTACCGACCGATTACGAGGTCGAGGGCTGGTGGCCCCATAAGGACACCGACCTATTCTGCGTGGCAAATGAGTTTATGGCCGAAACACTCCGCCCCCGCAAGGTTCCCGAGGCAAAGATCCGCATTACAGGCATCCCCATTCGCGCCGGGTTCGATACGGATTACAATCGTGAGGAAGAGCTAAAGAAGTTCAATCTCCCCACCAACAAGACCATTGTGCTGGTAATGGCTGGTGCCAGTTTGCCTCAACCGTACGTTCGCTTTCGCGCGGAGATGGACCGCACTCTCCCCTTCCTGCGCAGCTTCGAGGACATGCACTTTGTCTTTTTGCCGGGCAAGGACGCCGAATATGCCACCCGTCTCAAAACGCTCTTCGATGCCATGAAACTCGAGAACGTCACGGTTCTTGACTATGTCGATGACATGGCAGCGCTTATGCACGGCTGTGACCTGGCAATTCTCAAATCGGGCGGACTCACCGTTACCGAATGCCTGTGCGCACACCTGCCGATGATTCTGCTGGGCAAGTCCTATGGCCAGGAAAAGGCCAACACCACCATGCTCACTGGCATGGGCGCCAGCATGCATGTCACCACCGCACGCGAGCTGATCGTGACGTTGCGCCATCTCCACGATCATCCCGAGTCGCTCAAGGCACTGCTCATCAATGGCGAAGTGCTGCGACGCCCACGCGCAGCCGAGGATATCGCCATCGCAACCATGGAGCTCGCAGGCAAGCCCCAAAAGCGCAAACGAGCCTTCTGCCGCTTCTACTGGGGCGGAAAGTCCGCGCATATCCGCTAGTCGAATGTCCGCCGCTCTGCCGGAGCCGCCCTTATATCATTCCATGCTCAAACATTCTCGCTTCGCAGGGCGCACTAATCCCACCCGTCCGGGACTCACCCATATCATTCCATGCTCAAACATTCTCGCTTCGCTGCGCTCGCTGCGAAACTGCGCGTGGAACGATATGGGTGAGTCCCGGACGAGAGGCTTCCTGCTTGAAAACAAATTGCAATCCGACTAGAAAGCTGGTGCGACAAAGGAGAAACTCCCTTGTCGCACCGGCTTACAAATCGATTAATGCTATCAGCTTCAAGCGAAGAGGCACGGTAGTTACAAGCATGCAAACGTAGCTCACCCGTGGGAGGGCCCTATATATCGTCCCACGCGCAGTTTCGCAGCGCAGCGAGAATGTTTGAGCATGGGATGATATATAGGGTCCTCCCACGGGTGAGCGGACGGAAGCAACTAGGCGACGCCGGAGGAGCCGAAGCCTCCGTTGCCTCGGTCGGTTTCGTCTAGTTCTTCTACTTCTACGAGGTTGACCGTGGGGACTTCTTGGATGACAAGTTGGGCTATGCGGTCGCCTTTGTTGATTTGGATGTTGTTGGAGGGATCAAGGTTGATGAGGATAACCTTGAGTTCTCCTCGGTAGTGGGCGTCGATAAGGCCCGGCGTATTGACTATAGACAGGCCCTGCTTGATGGCCAAGCCGCTGCGGGGCTGGACGAAGCCGGCGTAGCCATCGGGCAGGGCGATGGCCAGCCCGGTAGAGACCAGACGACGTTCGAAGGGCTTCAGGACGCAGTCCTCGTTGGAGCGCAGATCCAAGCCGGCATCGGTGGGATGGGCGTATTTGGGAAGCTCGACGGTGGGGTCGAGACGCTTTATGTTGACGGTAATGTTGGACATGGAATCACCTTAGCTTGTCGAGCTCTTGCAGAAACTCATCGACGTCTTTGAAATCGCGGTAGACCGAGGCAAAGCGGATGTACGCCACCTTGTCGATCTTGGCCAAGCGCTTGAGCACCATGTCACCCAACTCATGCGACGTGACGGCCGTCAACGTGCGAGAGCGCAGCTCGACCTCGATGTCGTCGATAATCTCATTGAGCTTCTTAGTGTCGATATCGCGCTTGATGGTAGCACGCATCAAGCCGACGAGCAGCTTATTGCGATCGAACCGCTGCTTGGTTCCGTCCGACTTAATGACCTCAATTGGGTCTTCGCATCGCTCGAACGTTGTAAAGCGATAGTTACACGAGCAACATTCACGACGGCGCTTAATGGTGTTATTTGACTCCTGCATACGGGAATCAACGACGCGGGTATGTGCCTTGCCGCATTTGGGACAGCGCATGGTACCTCCTCTTAAACGATAACAAGGGTACCATGCGCAGCGCGATAATGATTACGAACGAGCAGGAACCTTAAGATGCGCACCGGCGGCGAGCGAACCATGCTCCAGATGATTGACGTTACGGATCATGTCGGAAGTCTCTTGCGTGGAAAGGCCTTCGATTGGATATTCCTCGGCAAGCGACCAAAGAGAATCACCAGGTTGAACGCGAATGGTCTCGTAGGTAACGTTGGAAACGGACTCGGCATACGCGGCGTGACGAGCGCTAAAGACCGACGTAGCGAGGACAAAGAAGAGCGTAAGCGCAACGGCAACGGCGACAATCGTCGGAACCTTGAGGGCAACGCGGCCCGGCGCGACTACAGCCTTCTGATTGCGAGCAGGCTTTACGGTCAAAGGCTGAAAGCCGGAGCGGCCACCCTGAACAACCGTAAAAGTGGGTTCTACAGGCGTCTCGAGCTTAAGGGCGAGGCTTCCCTGGACCATATTCGTTGCGTTCATCATGTTCTCCTCTCGCGTGTTTTGCTGAGAACAGTTTTATCAAGCCGCGCGGACAAAAATGTCTAGCGCGAGAACGAATGTTCGGTTATTATTATCTTCGAACAGTTGTTCCTGTCAAGCAAAATTCGAACATTTGTTTGACATGGGTAGAGAGGATGCCCTGATGGCTCGCAAAATTACCAAGCGTCAGCAGCAAATTTACGACTTCATCAAGGAATATCAGCAGGAGAAGGGTTATCCGCCCAGCGTGCGCGAGATGGCTTCTGCCGTGGGTCTTTCCTCCCCCAGCACCGTGCACGCCCATCTCTCTGCCCTGGAGGCGCGCGGGCTACTCAAGCGCGATGCCACCAAACCGCGCGCCCTGGAACTCTTTAACGAGGACGGTTCCTCGGTCTCAATTTCTAAATCTGACGAGCCCACCGCACCTCGCGGAACGGTCTCGCTACCGCTCGTTGGTCGCGTCGCGGCTGGGATTCCCATTCTAGCCGAGCAGAATATCGAAGACACTTTTACTATCCCGACCGAAATCGCCACTGATCAGGGTTCCTTTATCCTTGAGGTACATGGGAGCTCAATGATCAATGTCGGCATCTTCAATGGCGATTACATCATCGTCCGTGAACAAAAGAGTGCCATGAACGGCGAAATTGTCGTGGCCATGATTGATGGTTCAGCGACCGTCAAGACGTTCTACAAGGAGCAGGGACGCGTACGCCTGCAGCCCGAGAATGACACCATGGAGCCTATCTATGCAACGAATCCCGTTATCTTGGGCAAAGTCGTCGGCTTGATGCGCCGGTTCTCGTAATGCAAAAACGCATCACCATCTTTGATACCGTCCGCGGGTTTACGATGAATTCAATGGCAGGTTTTCACGCTTGCTACGATCTTGCCTACCTGTACGGTTGGGATATGCCCTGGTTTACACAGACCGTCTTTCAAGACATCTGGCGTGCCAGCATCAGCTGGGTATTCCTGTTTATCGCGGGTTGGATGTGCACCCTTTCGCGCAACAATATCAAACGTGCCGCCAAATACGCCTTAGCAGCACTCGTCGTCTGGTTGGCAACAACACTTGTCTCAGTCGACGATTCGGTTAATTTTGGCATCATCTACTGCATGGCCGCATGTACCGGCATCGTGGCGTTGACCGATCCCGTCCTTAAGAAGATATCGGCGAGATGGGGCATGTCCCTATGCCTTGTGTTGTTTGCCCTCACCTGGAGCATCCCCAAAACGATCTACCCTGTCCCCTACCTGGCGTGGCTGGGATTTCCAAGCCCTGGGTTTGTCTCAGGTGATTACTACCCCATCATCCCGTTTATCTTTATGTATCTTGCAGGATACTTCGCCGCACATATAGCGCAGGGAATCGATAAGACCGCCCCAATCTGGGCCTACGCCAACCCCCTGCCGGCGCTCGCCAGCCTTGGACGTCATGCACTCCCCTTTTATCTGCTGCATCAGCCCATCATTCTGGGCATTTTGGAGCTCGTCTACTCGGTGCGATAACGCTTGAGCCGCGGCGCGATACGGGCCGGAAGCTTCGCCACAATACGAACGCCGTCTTCAAGATATTCCTCGTGCAAAAGGGTTCCCTGCTCATGCACCAGCGTGATGAGGGCGCCCTCGCGATACGGGATATCAGCAGAGAGCAACACATCGGTAGCAGCCGCCTCACGAGCAATACGGTCGACGAGATCGTCGAGTCCCTCGCCCGTCTGGGCCGAGAACAGCACGGCCTCGGGATAGCGACGACGGAAGCTCAGTCGATCAACGCTATCGAGAAGATCGATTTTATTGAACACCGTAAGCGTCAAACGCTCGCCGGCACCGATCTCGTCAAGAACGCGATCGACTGCCTCGAGCTGGCGCTCGTAGTCCTCGTCAGAGGCATCCACAACTTTAAGGATCAGATCGGCACCAAGAACCTCAGACAGCGTGGACTTAAAGGCATCAACGAGACCATGCGGTAGCTTTTGAATAAAGCCAACGGTATCGGTAATCGTCATGCCGCGACCGCCGGGCAGGCGATACGAACGCGTCGTCGGGTCGAGCGTAGCAAACAGCTTGTCCTGCGAAAGTACCGTAGAGCCGGTCAGGCGATTGAGCAACGTCGATTTACCGGCATTGGTATAACCGGCTAACGCGACGCGAAACGCCGGTGACTCAATGCGGCTCTTGGACTGGATATCGCGACGCTGTTCAACCTGCTTGAGCTCACGACGAAGCGCGGCAATCTTATTGCGAATCAAGCGACGGTCAACCTCGAGCTGGCTTTCACCCTGGCCAAAGCGCGAACCGATGCCGCCGCGCGTCTGCTCCTTGGCAAGATGGCTCCACATGCCACGCAGACGAGGCAACAGATATTGAAGCTGCGCCAGCTGTACCTGTAGGCGTCCCTCACGCGTCTGAGCATGCAGGCCAAAGATATCCAAGATCAGTGCTGTACGATCGATAATCTTTACCGGCTCGCCCACGGCTTTCTCCAAATAGGATTGCTGCGAGGGCGTCAGGTCGTCGTCAAAAATAACGACATCGGCATCCATGCGATGCACCAGGCCGCACAGCTCTTCAACCTTACCGGAACCGATAAACGATTTTGGATACGGCTTAACCAGATGCTGTGACAAACGCGCCACGCACTGGGCGCCAGCCGTATGGGCCAGGCGCTCAAGCTCGTCAAGCGAACGATCGAGCGGCCACGCATTGTCGCGCCACTCAACACCAACTAATATGGCACGCTCGGGCTCGGGTGCCGTGGGAACAAGGGGGAAGCGGGCCATTAGGCAGCCTCAATACAATGCAGGATGTCCTCAACGACCTCATCGATCGTACATTCATCCATATCAAACCACACGATGCGGTCATCGCGTTTAAACCACGAAAGCTGACGTTTGGCATAGCGACGCGAACGCATCTTGATGAGTTCGCGAGCCTCATCCATAGAAATCACGCCATTGAAAGCATCGATGATCTCTTTATAGCCAATTGCCTGCATCGAAGTCAGGGCATCTCCCAGCCCCTGGTCCATAAGACCGCGAACCTCATCGACAAGACCCTGCTCAAACATCAGATCGACGCGCAGATTAATGCGCTTGTAGAGCACCTCGCGATTACGCGTCAGACCAAACCATAGAGCATGATAATGCTCGCGCGGAACACTAAACTGACTTTTTTGCTGCGCATAGGAGATACCATCATCATGCATCTCGAGCGCACGAATCACACGGCGCACGTTATGGGGATGAATAACAGCAGCCGATTCTGGATCGCGCTCGGCAAGCAGGGCATGCAGTTCTTCCTCGCCTATGCGCTCGGCAAGTTCCTGATAACCCACACGGCGATCGTCCTCAAGTTCACCCGAGGGAAAGTCCATCTCATCCAGGGCGGCCTTGAGATACAGCCCCGTACCTCCGCAAAAAACCGGCAGGCGCCCCGAGCCAAGGAGACGTTCAACATGCGCGCGAGCGTCAGCCTGATAAAGCGCAGCAGAATATGCCACACCCGGCTCTACAATGTCGACGAGACGCAGCGGCGCCGTACACTCATCGGGCGCCATCTTTGCGGTACCGATGTCCATGCCGCGATAGATTTGCATCGCATCGCACGACAGCACTTCGGACGAAAGACGAGCGGCCAAACGGTCGGCAACATCACTCTTACCAACCGCCGTCGGACCGACGATCGCAACGGCGGAAAGACCTGCCCCGGGAGAAACCATTAGCGCGGCTCGCCCACAACGGAACCGGACAAATACCAGGTCTTGGCAACGTCAACGTCAACATCAACGATCTTGCCAACAAGCTGATCGATGCTGTAGCCCTCGGGGATAGGCGCATGCACGGTCTGATTCTTGGGACTCTTGCCCAGCAGGACCGCGTCGTTCTTTTTACTCGTTCCCTCAATGAGCGCCGGCACCACAGTATGAAGCTCACCCTGGTTATACTCGTGTGCCGTGGTCTCGATAACCTTAACCAGGCGGTTGAAACGCTCGAGAATAACCTCATGCGGCGTAGGATCGTCAATCTCTGCGGCCGGGGTACCGGCGCGCTTGGAATAGATGAAGGTATAGGCCTGGGCATAGCGGACCGTCTCGGCAAGCGAGAGCGTCTGTTCAAAGTCTTCTTCGGTCTCGCCTGGGAAGCCAACGATAATGTCGGTCGAGAGTGCGATATCGGGCATACGGTTGCGAATGCGATCGACCAGGCCCAAATAGTCCTCGCGTGTATAACGGCGATTCATCTCTTTGAGGATCCGCGTCGAACCTGACTGGACGGCCAAGTGCAGCTGCGGCATAACGGCAGGCGTCTCGGCCATGGCGTCGATGGTCTCGGGCAGCAGATCCTTGGGATGCGAAGACGTAAAGAAGATGCGCTCCACACCCGTATCGCCCACGGCACGCAGCAGATCGGCAAAACGCGGCTTGCCAAACAGATCGCGACCATATGAGTTAACGTTTTGGCCCAGCAGCGTAATCTCACGCACGCCCTGGCGCACCAAACCGGTCACCTCGTCGACGATCTCCTCGAAGGGGCGGCTCTTTTCGCGACCGCGCACGTACGGCACGATGCAATAGGTACAGAAATTATTGCAGCCCGTCATAATGGGCACCCAGGCGTGATACTGGGTCTCGCGATGCCACGGCATGCTCATGGCATCCGTATCCTCATGCTCATTGGTGCGGATATGACGCTTGCCATCAAGGAACGCCTCGGCAATGAGCTCGGCCACATGTGCGATGGAATGCGTACCAAAGATGACATTGACGTTATCGACGTTGGTGAGCAGGCCCTCGCCATCACGCTGCGCAATGCAGCCGCCCACGGCAACCACACGCTTGCCCGAAGGCGAAGGCGGCAGGCTTTTGCAGGAATTGCACTGACCGTACAGGCGAGTATCGGCGGCCTCGCGCACGCAGCATGTCATGAAGACAACAATATCGGCATGCTCGGGATCGAGCGCCATGAGGCAACCATACGAATCGAGCAGACCGCTCACGCGCTCAGAGTCGTGCTGATTCATCTGGCAGCCAAAGGTGCGGATAAAGTAGGTTTTACCGGCAAGAATATCGCGTACGGAACGCTGGTCCATGTGCATAAGTCCTAACGATGGGGAGCGAAACGAGGCAAGCAGAAGCTATGCCACAGGCTTAACGTCATCCATGACGACGTTATCCATAGCAGCTCGATTGATCTGGTGAACGTAGACAGAAAGGCGGATGGCCGTGCGCGACTCCCCGTTAATGAGGATGTCGGAGAACACAGGCGCGCAGGAAATATCAAAACCGGTTGGAATCAAAAAACCGCGCGCGATAGCCACGGCCTTAATGGCCTGGTTGACAGCACCGGCACCGACACACTGGATGTTGACGGGTACACCATCCTTGACCATGCCGGCGATGGCGCCGGCAACGGACGCGGGCGATGATTTGCTTGATACCTTCAGGCAATCCATGAAGAAACTCCTGCGTTTAAAAGTACGTTTTAACTGCAATAACTTTATCTTACCGAGTGGACTCGGTAAAGGCACTATTCCTCTTTGGCAAGATCGAAGGTCACAGTGATTCGATCACGCGAAACGCGAATCTTTGGGTCGCCGCAAAGGTTGAGATAGTACCGGGCGGCAAGGTCATTAAAGTCACGCTCCACAGCACGCGAAAACTGTGCCATGTCATCCTTGGCAATACGTAGCCCGCGACGATCCTTCGCAAGATCGACAGGAGCCGGCGCATGCGAGGACGAATCACGCTCGCGCAGCAGACGCGCGGTCACACCGCGAACGGGCTTAATCTGCCCTGCCAAAATGCGATGAGCCGTGCGCTCGGACATCTCAAGACCCAAACCCGAACAGATACGGATAAAGTCCTCGGCATC
Organism: uncultured Collinsella sp.; assembly: GCA_958407085.1. Lineage (GTDB taxonomy): Bacteria > Actinomycetota > Coriobacteriia > Coriobacteriales > Coriobacteriaceae > Collinsella. The sequence continues at coordinate 16,834 of CATYHY010000004.1, forward strand.
AGAGGCAAGGCCTAAACGATCGACAACCGGAAGCTCGCTCTCGTCATCAATAAACAGGAGACGAGACGTATCGAGCCGACTTGTCGCCTGAGCATAAAGGGTCGCGGCAATCTCAGACGGAGAACCAAGATAGACATCGCAACCACGCAGCTCCTCGAGCGCAAACTCACAGGCAGCGCGAATAATATTATGCGGGCCGCGAGCACAGACATAACGTCCGTCCTCATCCTTGACGGCCTGGGGCCAGCTGGACTGATCGGCACGCTCGCTGAGGCGGTCGGCTGCAACGCTCACCTTAAAGGCTGAACCAAGATCGACGCCGGACGTGACCACACGGGCCTCGTCGGTGTTCTGCTTGATCGAAAACAATGCCATGCCACGACCGTGAACGCCCCAACGGTCCATCTTCATGCTCTCGAGCTTTGAGGTAACGCGAGCATCGAAGATTCGCTCTTGCATATCCTGCGGAACACCCGAGCCGTTATCCAGAAAGACAAGCGTGCGGACGCCATCTTCCTTGGTCGTGGCGAGATAGACCTTGTCGGCGCCGGCATCGCGAGCATTACGGAGCATTTCGATGACGATATCCTCGACATGCTGAATGTCGTGCTTTGCCTGGCGCCGCTCGGCCTCCGAAACGCGGAGGCGGACATACCCCTCGCCAAGGTTCTCCTCGACGCGAAGGTTGCCCTCCCCCGACATCGACGCGATAAATGAGATGAGCTCGTTCGCGTCGCTCATGTTATTTAGCGATATCGACAGCGCGGCTCTCGCGAATCACGACGACGCGCACCTGACCGGGATACTCCATCTCTTCCTCGATCTGATGGGCGATATCGTGAGCCAGGACCGTGGACTGGGCATCGGAGATCTTGTCCGGCTGAACCATGACGTGGACCTCGCGACCAGCCTGCATGGCATAGGTACGCTCGACGCCTTCATGGGAGTTGGCGATCTCCTCGAGCTTCTCGAGACGCTTGATGTAGTTCTCGGCAGACTCGCGACGGGCACCGGGGCGAGAAGCAGAGACAGCATCAGCGGCCTGTACCAGGACATCGAGCACCGTGTTAGGGTCGACATCGGCATGGTGAGCCTCGATAGCATGAACGATAACGGGCTTCTCGCCATAACGGCGGGCAAGCTCGGCGCCGATGACGGCATGCGGGCCCTCGACGTCGTGGTCGATTGCCTTGCCCAGGTCGTGCAGCAGGCCGGCGCGCTTGGCGGTCACAACGTCCAGGCCAAGCTCGGAAGCCATCACGCCGCACAGGTCAGAGACTTCGAGGGAGTGCTGAAGCACGTTCTGACCAAACGAGGTACGGTAGCGCAGGGCACCAAGGGTCTTGACGATCTCGGGGTGCAGGTCGTGGATGCCGGTATCGAAGGCAGCCTGCTCGCCAGCCTCGCGCACGCGCTGCTGAACCAGGTCGGCAGCCTTGTGATACATCTCCTCGATGCGGGCGGGGTGAATGCGGCCGTCGGCGATGAGGTTCTCGAGGGCAACACGGGCGGTCTCACGACGGACCGGGTCGAAGCTCGAAAGAACGACGGTCTCAGGCGTGTCGTCGATAACGAGGTTGACGCCGGAAACCTGCTCGAAGGTCCGGATGTTGCGACCTTCGCGACCGATGATACGGCCCTTGAGGTCATCAGAGGGAATGTGCACGGAGGTAACGGTGACCTCGGCTGTGTGGTCGGCAGCGCAGCGCTGAATCGCCAGGGACAGAATCTCCTGGGCGGTCTTGTGGCACTCGGCGCGAACCTGCTGCTCGGACTCGCGAATGATCGTGGCAGCCTCGTGGGTGACCTCGCCGCGAACCTTATCGAGGAGCTCCTTGTGGGCGTCCTCGCGGGTCAGGTCGGCGATACGCTCGAGCTCGGAGGTCTGCTTGGCGCAGAGCTCCTCAAGCTCGCGGGAGCGCTTCTCGACCTGACCGGCCTGGCTGGACAGCTGGTGCTCACGCTTGTCGAGAGCGTCGTTGCGGCGATCGAGGGATTCCTCGCGCTGCATCACACGGTTCTCGAGCGTACGAATCTCGCTCTTACGCTGCTTGTCCTCGGCCTCGGCAGCCTGCTTGTTCTTGATAATCTCTTCCTTGGCCTCAAGCAGAGCCTCTTTTTTGAGGGTCTCGGCCTGACGCTTTGCATCACCGATTAGGGACTCAGCCTGTGCATGTGCCGACTGGATCTTTTCGTCGGCCTCGTGAAGACTACCCTGCTTGGCGGTGCGCATGTAGGCAATGGCGGCGATGGCACCCAAAACGATGCCAACGAGCGCTGCGATGATAGGCATGCTCACTCCTTTTTATGGATTCGTTACACAACAAAGCGAACCGTCCTTACGAACGGCTCGCGACATTTGAGTAATATGGGCGCAGCTTATGCGGGTCGGATACAGATAAACATATAAACAAACTCATCACAGATGAGCACATATCACAAAGCAAATGACAGTGTTTATCGTACGTTGAACCACAACAACTGTCAAATAAATGGCCCCGGCACGGCGGCTAAAACACGGTGAACGGCAGGGCCACAAAACGCATACGCCTAAACCGCACATTCCTCGCGTTCGGCATCGAGACGTGCCTTAACGGCATCGGCGGCGACGTGATACGAGAAGCCCTTGCCCATCAAAAACCGAACCAGTTTTTCGAATGCGCGCGTCTCTGGAACACGCCGCTTGGCGAGCAGGGCTGACGCACGCGCCAAATCGTCTTCGACGGCAAAATAATCCTCGGGATAACCGGGAATGTCATCGAGCACGACATGACGGCGCTTGAGCTCGGTCTCGATTTTGCGCTGTCCCCAACCGCGCCGCTTGCGCTCCTCGATAAAGTACGAGCAAAAGCGGCTCTCGTCTAAAAAACGATACTCGGTGGCGCGCTCGACGGCGAAATCGATCGCAGGCTGGTGAAAGCCGTAGCGAGCCAGCTTGTCACGGACCTCACCCGTCGCATGGTCGCGGCGCGATAACATCTCGGTCACCATGGTAAGTGCACATTTACGCTCAATGAGCTGCACCGCCTCACGGAAGTTGTCCCAATCACAGGGAAGATCGGGGCGGTTTTTGACATACAGCCGCGCGACCCGCATGGGAATCCAAATCGACCGTTCAAAACCGCCCTCAAGCTCACAATCAATATGTGCGCAAGGCTTTTTGGACGCATACCCGCTCGAGAACGAGGAGGCCGCCTTCTTATCGGGAAAGACGACCGTGGCCTCGGTCACCGTATACGACATGAGCGTAACCGCTACTCGTCGTCATCATCGAGCATGGCGGACCCATCGATGGCGTAAAGCTCGTCAAACTCCTCAGGCGCAGGCTGATCGGTCAGCTCGACCTCGGACGGAGCATCGTCATCAAACTCAAGTCCACAGGCAAGGCGGACCTTATGCTCAATCTCGTCGGCGCAATCGGGGTGTTCGCGCAGGAACGCCTTGGCGGCCTCGCGACCATTGCCGAGCTTGTCCTCGCCATAGGCAAACCAGGAGCCCATCTTCTTGCAGATGCCGCACTCGACAGCCATGTCAAGAATCGAGCCCTCCTTAGAGATGCCCGTACCGTACATGATGTCGAACTCAGCAGAGCGGAACGGAGCTGCCACCTTGTTCTTAACGACCTTGGCGCGCACGCGGTTACCGATAACCTCGTCCTTAAGCTTAATGCTGTCGATGCGGCGAATGTCGATACGCACCGAAGAGAAGAACTTAAGGGCGCGGCCGCCCGTCGTAGTCTCGGGGTTGCCGAACATGACGCCGATCTTCTCACGCAGCTGGTTAATGAAGATGCACGTCGTGTTGGACTTGGACAGCGAGCCGGCGAGCTTGCGGAGCGCCTGGCTCATCAGGCGAGCCTGAAGACCGACCGTAGTATCGCCGATTTCTCCCTCGATCTCGGCACGCGGGGTCAGCGCGGCGACGGAGTCGACGACGATGGCATCGATGGCGCCGGAACGCACGAGCATGTCAACAATCTCGAGCGCCTGCTCGCCCGTGTCGGGCTGGGAAATGAGCACCTCGTCGATATCCACGCCGATGCGCGCGGCATACGTGGGATCGAGCGCGTGCTCGGCATCGATAAATGCCACAACGCCACCCATTGCCTGGGCCTCGGCCAGGATCTCGAGCGAAAGCGTCGTCTTACCGGAGGACTCAGGACCGTAAATCTCGACGATACGGCCGCGCGGCACGCCGCCGATACCCAGCGCGGCATCGAGGGCCAGGGCGCCCGTGGGAATGGCCTCGACCTCGAGCTCGGGACCACCGTCGCCGTACCTCATGATGGAACCCTGGCCGAATTTCTTCTCGATCTCGGCCTTGGTGGTGGCGATCATCTCATCGCGCTCTTTACCCGTCGTGCGAGCATGAACGGTACGTACGGGACCTGAATTCTTGGCCATGAATAGCCCTCCTCTTAACAACCTGCATCGATAATAAACGAACGGCTGTTCGTGGTCAACCGTTCAGGCCAATCATATGCAGGCGGTCTTTCCAAAACCCAACCAAACGCCGACCAAACACTGACCAAATGCTTGACCACAAAGGACCAAATATGAACAAGGCAGGCAAAAATACATCTACAACCAGCACAAACGCCAAATGAGCCTAAGGTCCCTATCTCCACAATTAAGGGGCTCGGAGGCCCCTTAAAACACGTCTATTCCATAGAGTTGAGCACAAGGGCAATGCGACCCAATGCCTCCGTGACCGCATGGGCACGAACACACGAACGGTCGCCCTCATAGTGGCAGCGCACAGAGTCCACGACCGGCACGCCCCCATCGGCGGAACGATGCGCCCAGCCAATATAGAAAGTGCCCGCCGGATCGTCCTCAGTGCCACCGCCGGGGCCGGCATAACCCGTTGCGCTCACTGCAATATCGCTCTGGTACAGCTCCAGCGAACCCGCCGCCATCTCGCGCGCGGTCTGATGCGACACCGCGGTATAGCGGTCGAGCGTCTCCTGCTCAACACCAAGAACGCGATGCTTAATCTCATCGCAATAGGTCACCGCACCGCCACGCAGCACCGCCGAGGCGCCCGGGATATCGGCAATCGTCGATGCGATCATACCCGCCGTCAGCGACTCAGCCGTCGAAACCGTCACGCCCCGAGCGCTCGCGCGCTCGACAATATCGCGCGCCAGCTCCTCGTTGTGTGCGGAAATCTGCTCAAAAGAGTCCGTCATACCCACCAGGACCTAGACCGAAAAGACGATCTTGCGGCAGTTCCAGAAGTACTGGGCGCCCGAGATAACGGTCAGGACAACGGCAACGGCGTACAGGAAGCGCGACACCGAGTAGATGCCGAGCGTCAGCGCCACCGGGCCAAGGTGCAAGCCGGCCATAGCAAAAACGCACAGGTAACCGCAAATGGAGACCATCGTGGTTGCCGTCTTGTACTTGCCGAGCTTATCGGCCGCAACGACCACACCGGCCGCACTCGCGACCATGCGAAGGGCGCTCACCAGCAGCTCACGGAACAGGATAATGAACACGGACCACACGGTCACCGCGCCAAAATCCAAGAACAGCAGCAGGGCCGAAAACACGAGCAGCTTATCGGCGATGGGGTCCAAGAATTTACCGAAGTCGGTGATCTCGTTGCGCGAACGCGCCAGATAACCGTCGACCTTATCGGTGCACGACAGGATCACATACAGAATGAAGGCAGCGGCGGCGAGCGGGCCGTCGAAGGTGCTCCAATCCGTACCGGCAACACTCGTGTGAGAAAGCGCCGACACGATCATGAACACCGGGATAAAGACGATGCGAACGCACGTCACGATGTTGGCGGGCGTCCAGACACTCGTCAGTTCCTTATTGCTCTCGTTAGCCACGACGCTCTCCTACTCCACAACATGACCGATAAGCTCATAGCAGAAGCTATCGGTAAACTCGACGGTCAGAATATCGCCCACGGACGCCTCGCTGGCGTCCAGATGCACCGCGCCATCGGAATCGGGCGCCTGGAACCAGGCATGGCCGATCAGCTCGGCGCCGTCCTCGGTCTCTTCGATACCGTCGACGATTACCTGGGCGCGCTCGCCCACATGTGCGGCAGTGGCGGCAAAACCGAGCGACTCGGCCAGGTCCATGGCCTCCTGGGCGCGCTCGAGCTTGACCTCTTCGTCGACCTGACCCTCCATCTTAGCGGCCAGGCTGCCCTCCTCCTGCGAGTAGGCAAAGACGCTCGTGTAGTCAAAGCCGACGGTGTCCATAAAGTCGATAAGGTCGCGGAACTCGTCGTCGGTCTCGGTCGGGAAGCCGACCATGGCCGTGGAACGGATCACGATGCCGGGGATACGCTCACGCAGATCGCGGAACAGGTCCTCGAGCTCCTGGCGCGAACCAGAACGGCGCATGGCCTTGAGAATGCGCGCGTCGCAGTGCTGCACGGGGATATCGATATAGGGCAGCACCTCGGGCGTATCGCGAATCGTCTCGATGAGTTCGTCAGTCATGCCCTCGGGCTGCAGATAGAGCACGCGGACCCAGACGTTGTGCGGGCGCACGGCCTCGGCGACGGCACGCAGCAGCTGCGCCAGATTGCGCGGCGAGCCATCGGCGACGTCCTCGTCGGCAAAGTCGGTACCCCAGATGCCCGTGTCCTGGCCGATCAGCACGATCTCGCGCACACCGCCGGCAACCAGGTCGCGCACCTCGGAGATGATGCTCTCGGCATTGCGCGAATGATAGCGGCCGCGGATGTAGGGAATCATGCAGAAGCTGCAGAAGCGGTTGCAGCCATCGGAAATCTTGACGTAGGCGACAGCACCCTCGACGGTACGTTTGACCTGCGGGATATAGGCTGCAATCTCGCGCTCGACACCCAGCACGCCATCGATGACCGCCACGATGCCGTCCTCCTCGTCGGCCTTCACAAAGGCAGCGACCTCGGGCAGCTCGTCAGGTAGGTCATCGCCATAGCGCGACGGCACGCAGCCGCACATGACGATGGGGCAAGAACGAACGCCGTCCTGAACCTCGTTGGCGAGCTCGAGCGTGGTCTCGATGCTCTCGGACGTTGCGGAGGCGAGGAACGAACATGTATTGACGATGGCGATATCGGCATCCTGCGGGTCGAATGCCTCCTCGTAGCCCGCGGCGGTCAAAAGAGAACGCATGCGGTCGGTGTCAACCTCGTTCTTAGCGCACCCGAGGGTGATGTAGAGCACGGAGCCCAACGGTGTATCCATGTTGGAGAGCGGTCCTTTCGATTGATATTAGCGGTAGTTGGTGAACTGCAGCGGCTGGCCGTAGTCCTGGTCGCGCAGGAACTGGATCACGGTCTGCAACGCGTCCTTCGAAGCAGAGGAAACATGCAGTTTGTCGGCCTCGATGGTCACCTTGACCTTGAGCTTTTGGTCCTTGATGTCCTTGTTGATCTTCTTGGCGGTCGCCTGGTCGATACCCTCGACGATATGGCCGAGCACGCGCACGGTGCCGCCCGACGCCGCCTGCGGAGCATCCCACGAGACAGCCTTGAGGTCGATGCCGCGCTTGATGAGCTTGGAGCTCAACACGTCGATAATCTGTTTGGAGACAAAGTCGGCCGGGGCGTTGATCGTAAAGAGCTTGTCGCCCTTCGAAAGCTCGATCGTGGCGCCAGAATCCTTAAGGTCATAGCGCTGGGAAATCTCGCGCGTGGTCTGCTGGAAGGCGTTGTCGACCTCTTGCATGTTGACCTCGGACACGACGTCGAAGCTGGAATCTTTAGCCATGATGTTTCCTTTCGCGTACGAGCGACTTAGTAGCTATCGTACGAATAGTCGGTAGAATCGGTGGGCGTCTGACCGTCAGTTGCGGTATCGGCGCCATCCGTGGACTGGGCATCGGTACCGTCGGTGGTATCGGTACCATCGGTGGTGTCGGTACCATCAGAACTTTCACCATTCTCGGAATCAGTCGTCTCCTTCTTGGGAACGGTGATCGTCACACGCGCCACGCCCGAGGTCTTGGTATCGTAACGAACCTTTTCACCGTTCTTGGTAACGGTGACATCGGAAGGCTTGGACGTGGTGATCTCGATCGAGGACTCGGGCGAGTACTCCTGCTCAAAGGGGCCAGTCGCTTGGGCGCCATAGACCGACTTGCCGTCGACCTTGACCTCAATCCACGCGGTCTTTCCCTTGGCAACGGAGACTTTGACCTTCGTGACCTCGTTCTCTTCCTTCTTGGCCGTCGTCTTGGTAGCGTCCGAGTCAGTCGACTCATCCGTCGCCTCATCGGTGTCTTCGTCCTCGTCGACCGTTTCGGTCTTCTTAGAAGACTTCTTGGTCGTCGTCTTGGTAGCAGTGGGCGTCTCGGGCGTGGTCTCGGGCGCCGAAGATGCGCAGCCGCGCAGAAGCACCACGATGAGCACAATCAACAACAGCGCAACGGCACCGATGCCGGCGTAGACGATACGCGGATCGAGCCCGTTGTTTTGAGGAGTACGTGATCCGCCGCGTCCACGATTGGAACTGCTGCGGCCGCCTCCCTGAGGCATACGACCACGATTGCTATCGGAACGGCCGCGATAGCCACCCTGGCCCTGAAGGCTGCGCTGACCCGAGCGGGGCGCAAGTTCACCGCGGCCTTGATAGCCACGCTGGCCCGAACGCGGAGCCGAAGAGCGCTGGCCATACGGCTGTGATTGAGAGCGAAGACGCGGCGTCACCTGCGTGGCATCGGCATCCGCATAGCCACCGCGAGAGCGACCAGAAGAGACCCCACGGTAACCGCGATCGGAATAGCCGCCGTCGCCGTAGCCGGCACGAGGATCACGAGCCACGCCGCGGGCAGCGGGAAGTGCACGGTCCTCGGGCATCGGCGTACTGCGGAACCGGTCACGCTGCGAACGAATCTCCTCGCCCGAACCCGTCTCGGTAATATAACCGGCCTGCTGAGGACGCTGTCCATAACGCGTCGAACGACCGCCCTGAACCATCAGGAAGCGCCCGTTATCGACCGAGGAACGCGAATTGACGTAGCCAGCGGCGTCCTGAAAACGACCGCCCTGCTGCGACGTCTCGCGCTCATATGCCATCA
>CATYHY010000005.1 GCA_958407085.1 uncultured Collinsella sp.
AGCGTCATTACGACGCTCGACACAATGTTCCCGCGTGGATTTTGGTCGATGGACGCGAGCGCCAGAGCGATGACGGTGAGCCGAGCCGCACGAGCGGGATGCCGACGCTCGAGGTGCTGCGCGGCGCAGAGCTCAAAAATGTTTGCTGCGTGGTGACGCGCTATTTTGGCGGCACGCTGTTGGGGCCTGGTGGATTGGTGCGCGCCTATACCGCGGCGACGCAGGCGGGGGTGGCGGCTGCTCGGGAGGCTGGTCAGATCGTCGAGATGACCAGTGTCGTGCCTATTGACGTGCATGTGGCCTATTCGCGGTATGAGCAGGTGCTTCGTTTGGCGCAGGATTCAGGTGCCAAGGTTTCGGATACCGATTACGCGGATGCCGTGACGATTCATTTGGTGTTTAAGGCGGGGGAGCAGGAACCGTTTTGCTCTAAGATACGCGAGCTCATGGCAGGGCGCGAGGAGATTGAGGTCGGCGCTCCCGAATTTGCCGAGTTCTAACGGCGACGGCCGGCGTGCTTTAGGATTGATTCCAAGCGCGCCGGCCGTCGATTTATGTTGCCGCCGTTTACTCGGCGAGCTGCTTTAGCACATCGCGGGCGATCTCGACGGCATCGTCGATGCAGCCGGGGCAGCTGCGGAGCGGACCCTTGTCCGATCCGATGCCCTTGAGCGTGCCACAGACGGTCGTCGTGTTCTTCTCGCCAAAGCGCTTGGCGATTTCGCGCGACAGCTTGTAGGTCTGGCCCTTGGTCTTGGGGTTTTCCATGCCGTCGCTCATTACAAAGCCCATGATGGCCACGGCGCCCGAGATGGCGCCGCAGGTTTCGGTCATGCCGCCCATGCCGGCGCCAAAGCCCTCGGTGAGCGTAAAGGCGACCTGGGGGTCGAGCCCGACGGCGGGCGCGAGCGTGCAGGCGACGGCCTGGGCGCAGTTAAAGCCACGGGCGTGATATTCGGCAGCTTGAGCCTGACAGGCGGTGATGTCGAGCTGGGCCGTATCGATTTGCTTCATCGTTGTCTCCTTGGTCACGGTGTACCCGCCTATGGTACCCGTGACGGGGCATGTAATCATCGAGAGCTTCATGTATGCCTCGTTTTTATCTATCGAGCAAATGCCCAAGGCTTGAGATAAATACCCCTGATCAATTTGTCCCTTAACCTACCTTGGGGATGGGTTGAGAGGGGTGCGGGGTAGCGGTATCGTGAACCGAATAAAACGTAACCCAGGCAAGGGAGCTAGATATGAGCGAGCAGACCATCGGTACTACATGTGTTCAGGGCGGCTATCACCCGGGAGATGCCGAGCCGCGCCAGGTGCCCATCTACCAGTCCACCACGTGGAAGTACGACACGTCCGAGCACATGGGCAAGCTGTTTGACCTGGAGGAGTCGGGCTACTTCTACAGCCGCCTGCAGAACCCCACGTGCGATCTGGTTGCCGCCAAGATTTGCGAGATGGAGGGAGGCACCGCCGCGATGCTCACGAGCTCGGGCATGGCTGCGAACTTTCTCGCGATCTTTAACGTGGCCGGTGCCGGCGATCATGTGGTCGCGAGCTCTGCCATTTACGGCGGTACCTACAACCTGCTGGCTCATACCATGGAGCGCATGGGTCTGACCTGCACGTTCGTCGCCCCCGACTGCACCGATGAGGAGCTCGAGGCAGCCTTTGAGCCCAATACCAAGCTCGTCTTTGGCGAGACGATTGCCAACCCCGCCCTTGCCGTGCTCGATATTGAGCGCTTTGCCAAGGCCGCACATGACCACGGCGTGCCGCTGATGGTCGACAACACCTTCCCGACGCCCGTGATGTGCCGTCCCTTTGAGTGGGGCGCCGACATCGTCACGCACTCCACCACCAAGTACATGGATGGACATGCTGCCTACCTGGGCGGCGTGATCGTCGACCACGGCCAGTTTGACTGGATGGCTCATGCGGACAAGTTCCCGGGTCTTACCACGCCCGATGAGAGCTACCACGGCGTGACCTATGCCGAGAAGTTTGGTCGCGAGGGTGCCTTCATTACCAAGGCAACCGCTCAGCTCATGCGCGATCTTGGTCCTATGCAGAATCCGCAGGCGGCCTTCTTCCTGAACAGCTCGCTCGAGAGCCTGCATGTGCGCATGCCGCGTCATTGCGAGAACGGCCTGGCCGTTGCCAAGTTCCTGCAGAGCCATCCCAAGGTGCGCTTCGTGAGCTATCCGGGCCTGGAGGGCGATAAGTACTATGACCTGGCTCAGAAGTACATGCCCAACGGTACCTGCGGCGTTGTGAGCTTTGGCTTTAACGGTGGTCGCGCGGCGGCCGAGACCTTTATGAAGAGCCTCAAGCTCGCCCAGATCGCCACGCACGTTGCCGACGCCCGCACTTGCTGCCTGCATCCTGCTAACGCTACGCATCGCCAGATGAACGACGAGGAACTCATCGCCTGCGGTATCTCCGCCGACATGGTGCGCCTGTCGTGCGGCCTCGAGGACACGGCCGATCTGATTGCCGACCTTGAGCAGGCGCTCGAGCAGTGCTAGGCTAGCGTTCGCATAAGGCGCCGATGCTGGCAGAAAGCTTCGGCGACCTTTAGTTCCGATTCCGTAGGCGGGACCCCAATCGCGACTGTTTACAGGCGATTGGGGCCCCGTTTTTGCGTTGGGCCACTCGAAAGGATGGATATGGAGAAAACCGCAGAGCAGCTGCGCCGCGAGCATATTGCCCTAGAGGGCGACACCCATGGCAAGAACAAGTGGGCGATTCTGTTTACCGTGCTCATCATGACGTTTATGGTGTGTCTGGATTCGACCGTCGTGACCGTGGCGCTGCCCGTGATGCAAAAGGAGCTGGGCGTGGGCCTCGATCGCATTCAGCTGGTAAGCTCGGTGTATCTGCTTGCGACTTGCGTGGCTATGTTGCCGTTTGGCCGTCTGGGCGACGTGCGCGGCAAGGTGAACGTGTTCCAGCTGGGCGTCATCGTCTTTTCGGTCGGTTCGCTGCTGTGCGGCCTTTCGGCCTCGCTCGAAGTTCTTATTCTGGCACGCATCGTTCAGGGCGTCGGTTGCGCGGCGGCCATGGCCAACAACATGGGTATCATCACCGAGTCGTTTCCGGCGCGCGAACGAGGCCGTGCCATGGGTATTCTTGCGACCTTTGTGGCCCTCGGCATGATGTGTGGCCCCGTGCTCGGCGGCATGCTGGTGGCAAGCTTTCCTTGGGAGAGCATCTTCCTCATCAACCTGCCCATTGGCGTCATCTCGTTTATCGTGGGGCTCTACACGCTGCCGCATGTTAAGCCGGAGGCCGGCGAGCGCCCCATGTCCCTGATCGAGGCCGCTCGTCGCTGCTTTGCAAATTCGGCCTTCACCATCAACCTTGCCTGCATGCTCATCGTGTTCGTTGGTATTGGCGCATCTGAGTTTATCCTGCCGTTCTATTTTCAGGACGCCCATGGCTTTGGTTCCGACATTTCCGGATTGCTCTTTTTGGCGCTGCCGATGGTGAATGCCTTTATCGGCCCGCTTTCGGGAACGGTTTCGGACCGCGTTGGCTGCGAGGGACCCACGGCGGTCGGTCTAGGCGTGTACGTGTGCGGTCTCTTTGCGGTAAGCACGCTCGACGAGCGCTCTTCTATCCCTGTGATCGTGTGCTGCGTTGCGTTTATGTCGTGTGGCACGTCGATTTTCCAGAGCCCCAACAACTCGCTGTATATGGGCTCAGCTCCGCGCGAAGCGCTCGGCTTTGCGGGCAGCCTGGGCAGCCTGGCGCGCTACGCCGGCATGGCACTCGGCATTACGGCGGCGTCGCATATCCTGTATGGGCAGATGAGCGTGGCGATGGGCGAGGCCGTGACCAGTTTTGTTGCAGGCCGTCCGGATGTGTTCCTGTTTGGCTTTCGCTCGGTGTTCTACGTGCTCATGGCTGTGGCCGCTGTGGGCTTTGCGCTCGCCATAGTGCGTTTGGTGAGGATGCGCGCCCGCCATTAGCTTGTGGTGGCAGGCTTGCCAAGAATCGGGCTTATCTACTGGTCTTGCAGCTTTATGGTGCGATGCGGCTTGTGGGGCGGGCGGGGGTCGGTCCGTGGTAGACTATCGAACAACGTTTATTAATCGCGCGGTATCGTTGCCGCGAGAAGGGGTTGCGCCATGCAGGAGCTTGAGGATCGTATTCGCCATGACGGCATCGTAAAGGCCGGTAACGTCCTTAAGGTTGATGCCTTCCTCAACCACCAGTGCGACGTTGAGCTGTTCGACCACATGGGCGCCGAGTGGGCCCGTCTGTTCAAGGATGTCGAGATCAACAAGATCCTGACGATCGAGGCTTCGGGCATTGGCATGGCTTGCATCGCGGCCCAGCATTTTGGCGGCGTGCCGGTTGTCTTTGCCAAGAAGGCGCAGTCCATCAACCTCGACGGCGAGCAGTATGCCACGACCATCTACTCCTTTACCAAGCAGAAGGAGTATCCGGTCATCGTTGGCAAGCGTTTCCTGTCCGAGGGCGACAAGGTCCTGATCATCGACGACTTCTTGGCCAACGGCTGCGCGCTCGAGGGCCTTATCAAAATCTGCGAGGCTGCGGGCGCCGAGGTTGCCGGCATTGGCATCGCCGTTGAGAAGGGCTTCCAGGGCGGTGGCGATAAGCTCCGCGAGCGCGGCTTCCGTGTTGAGAGCCTGGCCCGTATCGCCGATATGGACTGCGATACCGGCGAGATCACCTTCGCCTAAGCGTGCAACACAAGCGATTGGTATGCGATGTGACAAAGGGACTTTCCCTTTGTCACATTTTTTATGAGGGGAGGTGTTGATATGGATGAGAACAAGATGGGATGGCGCGAGTATGCACGCTATGCCGAGATGTCGGTCGAGGAGTTGGCGCGCGATTGCGAGGTGCAGGTGTTTCGCGCGACAGGTCCGGGCGGACAGGGCGTGAACACGACGGACTCTGCGGTGCGCATGAAACATGGGCCCACGGGAATTGTCGTGACGGCGCGCGAGAGCCGTAGTCAGTTTCAGAATCGTGCGAGCTGCCTGCGTAAGCTGAGGGCAGAGCTTGAGCGTCGTGGCCGTCCGCCGCGCCGACGCGTAAAGACCAAGGTGCCTCAGCGCTCTCGCCAGCGCAGGCTCAATGACAAGCACTTCAACGCCATTAAAAAGGCCAACCGTCGCAAGCCGGGCGGCGACGAATAGCCTCCTTATAAGTTGCGGTGAAATAGGGACTGTTTTGCGGCTTTAACTGCATAAACAGTCCCTATTTCACCGCAACTTATGGGGGGTTAGCGGGTTGGGTGCCAGACTTCGAGAACGGCGGGAAGGACGTCGACCTCTATGCGCGAGGCGACAACGGGCTCGCCGTCGGCCTGGATGGGGTAGTCGGGCTCCTCCAGGGTGAGCGCGGCATGGCGGCAGCGGCGCATACGAACCGGCGGCAACTTGGTATGGTGGCCGTCCTTGGCCGAAAGAAACATAGGCAGGGCAACCGCGCGAGGGACAGGGCCGCATGCGTAGCAGACGTCGAGCATGCCGTCGCAGGGGTCGGCATCGGGGCAGATGCGATAGCCCGAGCCATACGTGGGGCCCAGCTGAATCGCCATGATGATCGCCCTCACGCGCTCGGCGGGCGCGCCGTCAAAGCTGGCTGTCATGGGGTAGTTGCGATAGCGCAGGCCAAACTGCTCAAGTCCCGAGAGGGTGTAGAGCGGCGCGCCCGTCAAACCGGTCTTTTTGCGCAGCTCGGTGGTGCCAAGGCCGATAGCAGCATCGATGCCGATTGAAAGCGTCTGGTCATAGTACTCAACGGAACATTCGCCGCTACCGCTTGCGGGGTTCCATGAGCGAATCCGCCCGATGTCCTGACGCTGCAGCTCACAGGTGAGCAGCGCGCCAAAATCCTTGCCGGAGAAATCTTCGATGCCGAGCGTTTGGGCAAAATCGTTACCGGAGCCCACGGGCAGGACGGCAAGGGCGGGACGGGCGTCCTCATTCTGCGTCATGAGTCCATTGACGACCTCGTGGATCACGCCGTCGCCGCCAAGGGCGATAACGGTGCGATAGCCCGTTGCCTGCGCGGCGAGTTCCTTGGCATGTCCCATGCGCTCGGTCAGTACCAGGTCAAACTGGGATGCGCGTGCTGTCATGTCCAAAAAGCGTTGCAGGCGCTCGGCAACTTTGCGTGCCGCACCCGACTGGGCGGCTGGGTTGGCGATGATGAGCGTGCGACCAAAATCAGTTGCGTGCATGGGGCGACTCCCGGCGTGTGACATGACGGTGCGGTCGCGCTCAGGTCGAATTGCCCCCGATTGTGGCTGCACGGTGATTATTAGATCTACTCTATCAGGTCGTTGTGGCGCTCGATAGCCTCCGCTACCGTACCGCCCTCATCCACAATAAGAGAACGGCGCTTGGGTGAGATGATGCGCTGGGCGGGGTACACGCCGCGGTGTCCGCCGGCGAGATAGCTGATAAAGGCCACGATGACAAAGAACCCGGCGGCCGTGCCGTGGAACAGGTCGATGGCCATCATGCAGGTGGTGATGGGCACGTTGAGGCCGGCGCAGAACACGCCGAGCATGCCGAGAGCCGCCAGAAAACTGGGGTCGAGCCCGGTAAGGCAACCGATCCAGCCACCGAGTGCCGCACCGATGCCAAACAGGGGCGTGACCTCGCCGCCTTGGAAGCCCGCGCCCAGGGTAAGCGCTGTGACGACCAACTTGATGGCTGCGTCCGCCAGGGTGGTGTTGCCTGCAAATCCGGCGCCGGAAAGCCACGTGGAAAGGCCGGCGTAGTCCCAGGCGTCGAGGAGGGCATAGGTGGCCAAAACCACGAGTGCGCCGATGAGTGCGCGAACAAGGTAATTGGTGATAAAGCGACCGTACAGGCTCTTGACGGTTCGAACCGACCAGGCAAAGAGACGTGCCGTCAGACCGAAGATGATGGCGCTGATAACAACGATGACAACCGTCCGTGGTGTCATGGTGGGAACGCTGGCGATGACATTCGCTTCGTACTCGGTACCCAGGGCGAGTGATGTAAAGTAGCCGGTAAACGAGGCGACCAGACAGTAGATGCCCGCGGTGTAGTCGATCTTGCCGATAAAGCACATTTCCATGCCAAAGAACGCGCCGGCAAGGGGCGAACCGAATACGGCGCCAAAGGCCGACGAGATTCCGGCGAGCATGAGGTCGTGGTGGTCATGCTTTTTGAGGTGGGCGAGGCTCGAGATGTTGCTGGCGATGGTGCCGCCAATCTGCACCGCAGCTCCCTCGCGACCGGCCGATCCGCCCGTTAGATGCGTGAGCGTGGAGCAGACGAAGGTGAGGACGGCCATGCGCATATGGATGAGGCGGGTGCCCAGAGCGGAGTCGATGACCAGGTTGTTGCCGCGCTTGGCGGCGAGACCGTGGTTCTTGTAGACCCACGCGGTGGCCATGCCCACGATGGGGAGCAGGGCGTACACCCACGCATGGTGTTCGCGATAATCGGTCGCGATATTCAGCGAGGCCAAAAACGCCCAAGCGGCAACGCCCATGGCAAGCGAGACGATGACGACGAGTGCGAGCAACTTAGCGCTCGCGAGTAGGTTGCGGGCGTTGCGACGCGTGTCTGCAGCCAAGAGATGCTCGGAGCGGGTAAGTTGATGCCTGCCTGCCGTGATGACGTCGTTCAGGGAGAAAAAACCGCCATCGTCGAGCGGCTGGGAATGATCCTGCGCCTCGTTTGCGCTATCGGGTTTGTCGTTATGAGCCATACGTTCCTCTTTTAGGTTGCAACGCAAGCATTATAGAACGCGGTAAACGCGACGAGCTGGTGGGTTGGTTTCCATTCTGTTTCGCTGCTTGTGGCCGACAGGTGTATTTGCGGGTACAGGCAAAGTCGCGGTCGCGCGTCGGGGGATTATACTGAGACAAGCATAAAGAATCGGCGCCCCTGTTGTGCGCCGTGGCATTAAGAGGTGCATATGGCAGAGAAACTCATTCCGCTGGAGGACGCGCAGTCGATTGTTCTGTCGCATGTTGCTCCGACCGATCTCGTCGAGATTCCCGTGTGGCAGGCCGCCGGTCTTCCCTTGGCCGAGGACGCGGTGGCCGATATCGACATCTCGCCGTTTGCCAACAGCGCTATGGACGGATATGCCGTGCGTGCGGCGGACTTGGCGCAGGCGTCTGGTGTGGCGCCGGTGACGCTCGACGTTATCGGACACGAGGCCGCGGGCCATGTGTTTGAGGGCGCTCTTGGTCCGGGCGAGACAGTCCGCATCATGACGGGCGCGCCGGTGCCCGAAGGTGCCGATGCCGTGGTGAAGTACGAGATCGTCGATGTGCTCGACGGTGACGGCAACGAGGGCTCGCGTGTGAGGTTCTCGGCGCCGGCCAAGGTGGGGGAGAACGTTCGCTCTGCCGCCGAGGAGGCCCATGCCGGCGACGTCGTGATGCGCGCCGGTGAGGTTGTGGCTCCGGCCGGCGCCGGCCTGTTGGCAAGCGCCGGTTACGCGAGCGTGAAGGTCCATGCCGCTCCGCGCGTGGGCATTATCTCGCTGGGCACGGAGCTGGTCGCGCCGAGTGAGCTGCCGGCGCGCGGGCAGATTCGCGACTCCAACTCCTCAGCGCTGATGGCCGAGGCGCTCGATGCGGGAGCCGAGCCCGTGTTCTACGGCATTGCGCCCGATGATGAGCAGGCGATTGCCGAGCTGGTGCATCGTGCCGTGCAGGAGTGCGATTTTGTCATTACGAGCGGTGGCGCCTCGGCGGGTGATTACGATTTCGTGACGGCGCTCGTCCGGCGCGAGGGCGAGGTGCTGTTTGACCGCATCTCGATGCGTCCGGGCAAGGCCATCACGTTTGGCTTGCTCGGGGGTAAGCCCTACCTGGGACTTTCAGGCAATCCTGCCGCGGCGTATGTGGGCTTTGAGATGCTCGCCCGCCCAGCGATTCGCAAGATGCGCGGCTTTGCCGAGGATGCGCGTCCCGTGCAGCAGGCGACGCTCACACACGGCGTGAATAAGCGACAGCATCGCCGCTTCTTCGATCGCGCCACGGTTTTGCGCGACCCCGAGACCGGTGAGTTGTTGGTGACCGAGGCTAAGACGCAGAATTCGGCGCTGCTTGGAACTATGCAGCGTGCGAACTGCCTGCTGTGCATTGACGAAGGACCGTGCGAGCTCAAGGCGGGAGATGTCGTGGACGTTGTTCGCGTCGACCTGCCCGAGGGCGCCGTGTTGTAGGAGGAATGCTATGGAGCTGAAGATATCGATCGTGACGTGCTCGGATACGCGCGATCTTGCCCAGGACGAGGCCGGAGCCGCACTCGAGGAACTTATCGAGGCGCAGGGCTGGACGGTCGCCTCACACGTGGTCGTGCGCGACGACGCCAGCGAGATCGGTGATGCCATTGTGGAAGCCGCCGATGAGTGTTACGCCAATGTCGTGCTCACCTGCGGCGGAACTGGGCTTTCGATGCGCGACGTGACACCCGAGGCGACGCGTGCCGTCTGCGACCGCGATGTGCCGGGTATTGCAGAGGCAATCCGTGCGTACTCCATGACCAAGACGCGCCGCGCCATGCTCTCGCGCGCCGTGTGTATGCAGCGTGGGCATACGCTTGTCATCAACTTTCCGGGATCTACGAAAGCGGCCCGCGAAAGCTGGGAGGCTGTGAGCGACCAGCTGGAGCATGCGGCCCAAATGACGGCGGGCGGCGGGCACGCCAAATAAGCGCGCTACCTGCGGCGGAGCGACCTTACGGGCTGCTCCGCCTTTTTTATGCAGCGACAGTGCGGCCATCTCGGGGTTATCGGTAAAAGAAACTTATTGGACGAGAAATCATTATCACAAACATTATTCGCGCAGAAGTATAATCTAATAACAGAATAAAGCCTGCGGCGGGGTGCCCGGGCATAGCGTTCGAAAGGGTTGAACATGTTCGATATGGTTTCTCGCCGCGGATTCGTCTCGCTTTCTGCTGTCGCCGCTGCCGGCCTTGGTCTTGCCGGCTGCTCGGGCAGCAAGACGTCCGAGCCGGCCGGATCCGATGCCGGTTCTGCTAAGGCATCTTCCAAGAAAGCTGTCGAGCTGCAGGTCTTTGCCGCCAACTCGCTCGAGAAGGCTCTGCCCGAGGTTCAGGAGCTTTACACCGAGCAGACCGGCACCACGTTTGCCGACACGCAGTTTAAGGCGTCTGGCGACCTTGTCGAGCAAATGCGCGCCGGTGCTGCCGTCGACGTGCTTATCACGGCCTCCAAGGGCACCATGGACGACGCCGAGGCCGCTGAGCTCGTCGACACCGACATGCGTGAGGACATGTTCGTCAACGACCTCGTGATTATTCGCGCCGAGGGCTCCGACACCAAGGTCGAGGCCATCGCCGACGTCGCGAATCTGGACGGCAAGATCGCCATCGGCGACGCCAAGACCGTTCCCGCCGGCAAGTACGCCAACCAGGCCCTGGCCTCCGTGGGCCTCTATACCGGCACCGAGGGCGACGACGGCGAGTACGCGCCCGAGCTCGCCGACAAGGTAGCACTGGCCGACAAGGTCGGCACCGCTGCTTCTTACGTCTCTACAGGCGACTGCGTGGCCGGTTTTGTCTACAGCTCCGATATCTTCCGCTACGACGGCATCGAGGAGGCCTTCGTGTGTCCCGAGGATTCGCACAAGCCCATCGTGTACCCGGGTGCCGTTGCCGAGAGCTCCGAGCACGCCGACGAAGCCAAGGCGTTCATCGACTTCTGTCTGACCAACAAGAAAGCTCAGAAGATTTGGGCTAAGTACGGCTTTGAGCTTTCCGAGTAGTGCGGCTTGGCGCGATAATTCCATCGTTTTGTGTTTCACTCCGTCCTTGTATTCTCTTGGAGCTTTTCGTGCTTAATAGATTCCGCATGCTTGTCGCCTGTGCTTTGACCTTCGCGCTTTGCTGGGTGCCAGGATTTGCGTTTGCTGGGGACACTGAGGACGGGGCCCAGGTTGCTGCGACCGCTCATGGGCTTTCCTATGGGATCGAGGGTTTTGAGCGGTTGGCCAAGGGGACCGCTCGTGCCATGGAGGGCCAGCCTGAGGGCTACCGGTTTCCCGTTGACGAGGACGTGGACCTTGTAGTGGCGCCTGCTGTCGATCGCGTTGTGGTGTGGATATCGCCCAAGGCGGTCGAGAAGTATGGATTGGATCTGCAGGACAACGAGTGCGTATCGGGTCTCAAGGCCCTCGTCTGCAAGCTCGACAGCGCAAACTGCATGGGAGGTGCGCAGCTGGGGGACGTGGATCTTCCTTGGTATGTCACGGCGGAAACAACGTTTGATGCCGGTGGGTATACCTATGGCTTTGACGAGCGCGGTGCGGATGGGGACCGCTATGTGGTGATTGCATCAGCCTCGGGTGATGCCAAGGGCGGTGCGCGTTGGCTTGATAGCGCTCAAATGGTAGAAGCGTCGTCTGTCGTGCTGCGGGATGAGCAGAGGCCCTTGACCTCCCTGGCTTCCTTTTTGGGCGACATCGACTATCGCCCGTTTTGGGTGTCCATAAAAACGAGTGGCCTTGCCCTGCTGATCTCCTTTGCGCTGGGCCTGTTCGCCGCGTGGAAGACTATGGGTACCTCGAGTCGCATCAAGGGCCTGCTCGATTCGGTCTTTACGGTTCCTATGGTGCTGCCGCCCACGGTCTGCGGCTTTCTGCTCCTCATGCTGTTTGGCCGCTCGACCGGGGTGGGCCAGTGGCTCATTGCGCACGGCATCTCGATCGTCTTTACCTGGCCCGCGGCGGTGATCTCTGCCGTCGTCGTGTCGTTCCCGCTCGTCTATCGTACGGCGCTCGGAGCCTTCGAGAGCCTTGACACGCAGATGCTCGATGCGGCGCGAACCCTGGGCTGGTCCGAGCGTCGCATCTTCACCAAGCTTATGATGCCGCTTGGCTGGCCCTCGATTGCCGCCGGCACGGTGCTCGCCTTTGCCCGCGCGATGGGCGAGTTTGGCTGCACCCTGTTCTTTGCGGGCAACTATGCCGGCATTACGCAGACCATTCCCATTGCGATTTACTTTGAGTGGATGGGCGGCAACACCTCGGTGGCCCTCTTTTGGGTCGCCGTTGTGATTGCGTTCAGTTTCCTGGTCATCCTATTCATCAACATGTACACGGCGCATTCGCAAAAGTATCGCGAGCGGGGCCTTTCCCGTGCGGAGCGCAAGCGGATCAAAGATCTTGCCGGACAGGGCGATTCGCTCGACCCGGCGGGCGGCGATGCCTTGCGTATCGATCGCGAGGCGCTGGCCGAGCTCATGCGCGATGATGCCGCTTTGCAGGGAGGTCGATAGGCCATGTCGCTCGTTCTGGATATCAAAAAGCGCTATCCCGGGTTTATGCTCGACATGCAGCTTGAGGCCGGCGAGGATCGTGTGGCGCTGCTCGGTGCCTCGGGTTGCGGCAAGAGCTGTACGCTGCGCTGCATTGCCGGTGTGGAGACGCCCGACGAGGGCAAGATCGTCGTCAACGGCGTGACCTTTTTTGACTCGGGGGCGGGCATCAACCTGTCGCCCCAGGAGCGAAAATGCGCACTATTGTTCCAAAACTATCAGCTGTTTCCCAACATGACGGTGGCCGATAACGTATGTGCCGGTGTAAAGGGCGCGGGCGACGCCGCGGCGCGCAAAAGGCTGGCCGAGCGCTATCTGGGCATTTTCGGTCTGGCTGATTTCGCCGACCGCTATCCCGCGTGCCTCTCGGGCGGCCAGCAGCAGCGCGTGGCGCTCGCGCGCATGGTGGCGGCGCACCCGGGCATCTTTATGTTCGACGAGCCCATGAGCGCACTCGATTCCTATCTTAAGAGCGCGCTCGAACAGAACATGCTCGACCTGTTCGATGTATGCAACCGCACCGTGCTCTACGTGAGTCACGATATCGACGAGGCGTGCCGCCTGTGCGAGCGCATCTGCGTGATGCACGACGGGCATGTGGAGGAGATCGGCTCCGTCGAGGACGTGGTCCGCCGTCCGCAGACGCTGGCGACACTGCGCCTGACGGGCTGCAAGAACACAAGCCGGGCGCGCAAGATCGGCGACGAAGAAGTTGAGGCCCTCGACTGGGGCATGACCTTTAACGTGGGTCGCGAGGTTCCCGATAATGCAGCGTACCTGGGCATTCGCGCAAGCTACTTCCATGTTGACAATCGCGCGGAGCGGGGACGCAACAGCTATGATTTGCACGTGGCCCGTGTGAGCGATTCGCGTTTTGAGCGCCTGGTGCTGCTGGACGCGCCGCGCGTCGATGCGCCAACGCGTCTGCAGTGGAAGGTCAACAAGGTGGGCGTACCAGCGGATGGACTACCGCAAGCAGGCGAGACCCTGCGTATGCACTTCGATGCGAGTAAGATCCATTTGGTTTGTCGATAGCGCCGGGTAATGCCGTCGGGGATATAAGCCTCGGCGGCTTTGTTTGCCGTTCGTCGAATGAGAGATGACAAACTCTTATCAATTAAGATAATTATTTATTAAACGGCGGCACACGATGCTGTCGTACGAATGTCAACGGTGTTCGCATGGTCGATGACCGTTGATATAGTTGACCTTATCTTGTAAAGGAGGGTGCGCACATGCCGCAGACGACATATATTCGCCGCGTTGCCGCGCGTGCCCTATATATCGCTCGGAGCCGCATATGAGCAGGTATGTTCACGGCTCCGGGAGAGACGACGCACAACTAAATAATCGACCGCAAAGCAGGTTCCCTAAAATTCCGGGTTTGAGCACGGTCGGGCAATCACCGTCCGTCGTGCATCGATACCGTTGTTATCCGATTTTGGTTCGAGAGGGGAACCGTCATGGCTGAAGAATTTGATTTCCATCCGATGTGGGAGAGCCTCGGCATGAATCTTGCCGACCACGATATGCTGCTGGGCGCCGTGGGCCAGATGTACGGGGACATGTTCCTGACGCAGAACAATCGCCCCAAGTCTACGTCCTACCTGGACTTTGTGGCCACCAACATCCACAGCGGCCGCATTAAGGAGATGCTCGACAAGAAGGAGGCCGGCGAGGCCACCAAGATCGTCGGTTCGTTCTGCGTGTATGTGCCCGAGGAGATTGTGCTCGCCTGCGACGGTATTCCCGTGGGCCTGTGCTCGGGTGCCGACTGGGCAACGGACAAGGTCGAGGAGCACCTGCCGCGCAACACCTGTCCGCTCATCAAGAGCTTTGCCGGCTTTAAGCTGGGCGAGGTCTGCCCCTACATTGAGTCGAGTGACCTGGTGGTAGGCGAGAACACCTGCGATGGCAAGAAGAAGGCCTACGAGTTCTTTGCAACGCAAAAGAACATGTACGTCATGGATATTCCCAACGTGCACGATGAGTCTACGCTCGTGACCTGGAAGGCCGAGGTCAAGAAGCTCGCCGCCAAGATCGAGGAAGAGTGCGGCGTCAAGATTACGCCCGAGCGTCTGAAGGCTGCCATCCACGCCGTCAATGAGAAGCGCCGCGCCCTGCAGCGCCTCGCTGCCACGCGCGCTGCCGACCCGGCGCCCATCAGTGGTCTCGACAGCCTGCTGACCGTTCAGGCCGCCTTTATGGACGACACGCCGCGTCTGACCGGAGCCATCAATGATATGGCGGCTGAGTGCGAGCAGCGTGTCGAGGCCGGCGAGGGCGTGGCGCCCAAGGGGACCAAGCGTATCCTGTACACCGGCACGCCCATGGCCGTGCCCAACTGGAAGCTGTTCAACCTCATCGAGAAGGCCGGCGGCGTTGTGGTGGGCGAGGAGTCCTGCACGGGCTCGCGCTACTACAAGGATCTGGTTGACGAGTCCGGTGAGACGGTCGACGAGATGCTCGATGCCATCGCCGAGCGCTACTTTAAGATCAACTGTGCCGTCTTTACGCCCAACGACCAGCGTATGAAGGATATTGTCCAGATGGCCAAGGACCTGCATGCCGACGGCATCGTCGACGTGGCCCTGCAGTTCTGCACGCTCTACGAGATGGAGTCGTTTGCCGTGGAGAAGGCCGCCGAGGAGGCCGGCATTCCGTTTATGCATATCACCACCGACTACGCCGGCGAGGACGCAGGCCAACTGCAAACCAGGATCGAGGCTTTCTTGGAAACCATTTAGGGCTATCCGTCCCGGCGGCTTCCCCAGGCACCCGATCTTGCCGTTCAAACCATCGCTTGCGTACCAAAGTATGCGGCGCTCCTCTTTCACGGCAACCTCGGGCACCTTGGAAAGTTGTTTTCCTGGTTGGTTAAAAGGTTTAGGAGTTATATGTCGATAAATATTGAGCAGCCGTTGCCGCGCACGTTTGAGGAGTTCAACGAGCAGCGCAAGGCGGCGTTTATTCGCGTCAAGGATTATAAGCAGGCGGGTAATCGCCTGGTCGGCTTTTTGTGCAGCTATACGCCGCTCGAGATTATCGATGCCGCGGGGGCTGCGAGCGTGGCGCTGTGCGGTACGTCCGATGAGGTGATTCCCGAGGCCGAGAAGGTGCTGCCGGCAAATCTGTGCCCGCTCATCAAGTCGACGTACGGTTTTGCCTATTCGCAAAAGTGCCCGTTTACGTACTTTAGCGACATGATCATCGGCGAGACCACCTGCGACGGCAAGAAGAAGATGTACGAGTTACTTAACGAGCTCAAGCGCACGCACATTCTGTACCTGCCACAGGGTCGCGATCGCGCCTACGAGCGCGAGGGCTGGTACGAGGAGTGCCGTCTGCTCAAGGAGGAGCTCGAGAACTTCTACGGTATTACGATCACCGATGACGACCTGCGCGCTGCCGTCCGTCGTCGCAATCGCCTGCGTGCTGCCCAGCTCGAGATGTTTGCGCTGCAGGCCAACCAGCCGGCGGCTATGAGCGGCGTCGACCTGATGAGCACCATGTTTGCCGGTACGTTCAGCTTTGATATCGAGGCCTATACGCAGCAGCTGGAGCAAAAGGTTGTCAAGCTGCGCGAGGCCTACGACGCGGGCGAGCGCCCGGTTGCGGCGGATGCCAAGCGCATTCTGATTACCGGCTGCCCGGTGGGCGGCGTGATCAACAAGATTGGCCGCACCATCGAGTCCAACGGCGGCGTGGTTGTGTGCATGGACGACTGCTCGGGCGAGCGCACGGCGGCCATGATGATCGACCCGGAGGCTCCCGACATCCTGCGCGCCATTGCCGACCGCTACCTGGATATCAACTGCTCGGTCATGACGCCCAACGACGGACGCATGGAAAACACCTTGGCCATGTGCGAGAAGTATCATGTCGATGGGGTAGTGGAGAGCGTGCTGCAGGCCTGCCACACCTTTAACGTGGAGAGCGCGCGCATGCAGGAGGCCGTCGAGGGTGCGGGTATTCCGTATATGAAGATCGAGACCGACTACAGCAACGGTGACATGGGCCAGATCGAGACCCGCATCGCCGCCTTCATCGAAACCCTGTAGGTGACGGTATGTGACAAAGGTACTGTCCCTTTGTTACATGTGAGGGAGGATGCCAAGGCGCCTGAACGCGCCGCTACCTTTGATGTTTAGATTGGGAGAGAGCCATGATAGGGATCGGGATCGATATCGGGTCTACGGCGGCTAAGGCTGCTGTGGTCGACGGGGAGGGTTCGGTGGCGTGGACGTGCGTGCAGCCAACCGGGTTCTCCTCGGTCGATGCTTCCGAGCGGCTGCGCGAGGCGCTGGCAGCGGCCGGCTATGACGTGACGGGCGACGATGTTCGCGTGGTCGCGACTGGCTACGGCCGTGTCGCCGTGCCCTATGCGCACAAGGTTGTGACCGAGATCACCTGCCACGGTACCGGTGCCGTGCGCCTATTTGGCGACCACGGCACCGTGATCGATCTGGGCGGCCAGGACACCAAGGTCATTCAGCTTAAAAGTGGCCGCGTGGCCAAGTTTGCCATGAACGACAAGTGCGCCGCCGGCACGGGGCGCTTTTTGGAGATTATGGCCGACCGCCTAGGCATTTCCCAGCAGCAGATGGCCGACCTGGCGCGTTCCGGCGAGCCCACCAAGATCAGCAGCATGTGCACGGTGTTTGCCGAAAGCGAGGTCATCAGCCTGATCGGCCGCGGTGAGCCGCGCGAGAACATCGCCCGTGGTGTGATCGAGAGTGTCGTGTCGCGCGTTGCCACTATGGCCGGGCAGGCCGCGGGCGCCCCGTACTACCTGACCGGTGGCCTGTGCGAGAACGCTTACGTTGTGGAGAGGCTGGCAGCGCTGCTGGGGTCGCCGATCACCACCTCGCCCCAGGCTCGCTTTGCCGGAGCGATCGGCGCGGCGATTCGTGCACAGGCGCTCAATTAATGCACCCGCTGCAGGCTCGCATTCATGCGTATACTGGGAGAAAATGATTGACCGAAGAGAGAGGAGGTATCGATGGCTGACGATCAGATTAAGCTCACGTCCATGACGGCCGCGAGCGGTTGAGCCGCTAAGTTGGCTCCCGGAGCCCTCGCCCAGGTCCTGGGCGACTTACCCAATGTGCATAACGACAACTTGCTCGTGGGGTTCGATACCTCCGACGATGCGAGCGTCTTTCGCGTCGGCGATAACCTGGGCCTCGTTCAGTCCGTCGACTTTTTCCCGCCGATGGTCGACGACCCTTTTCTGTTTGGCCAGATCGCCGCGGCCAACTCGCTGTCGGACATCTACGCCATGGGCGGGCGGCCGAGCCATGCCATGAACCTGCTTTGCATACCCAGCTGCCTGGGCGTCGAGGTCGCCGGTCAGATTCTGGCGGGCGGCGCTGACAAGTGCGTCGAGGCCGGTTGCTCCATCGCGGGCGGTCACACCATCAACGATGACGAGCCCAAGTACGGCCTGTCCGTGAGCGGTTTTGTCGCGCTCGACCGCATGCTCGCCAACAGCGGCGCGCGCGTGGGCGATGTCCTGCTGCTGACCAAGGCGATCGGCTCGGGCATCATCACCACGGCCATTAAGGGCGAGCTCATCGAGCAGGGCGAGGCCGCAGCCATGTTTGACTCGATGCGCACCCTCAACGAGGCCCCGATCCGTTTGGCCGAGGGACTCGAGCTTCACGGCTGCACCGACATCACGGGCTTTGGCCTGATCGGGCATGCGTGCGAGATGGCCGAGGGCTCGGGCGTGCAGATTGAGCTTGCGTCGGGGGCGGTGCCGCTCTTTGACCAGGTGCTCGATATGGCACGTCTGGGCATTATCCCTGCCGGCGCCTACCGCAACCAGGATTTCTTTGGCCCGCGCGTGATGGCCGACGATGATCTGGAGCCGGGTATGTTGGATGCGCTGTACGATCCGCAGACCTCGGGCGGTTTGCTCATCGCGGCGCCTGCTGCCGATGTGGATGGGCTTGCGCGTCGCCTGCATGCCGAGGGGCGCATCGCGGCCGTTGTCGGGCGCGTGTGCGAGGCGGAGCCGGGCGGTCCTGCCGTCCGCGTTGTTCGCTAGCCCGCACGTTTATGTAACTGTTTGCCGTTCTCTAGAACGGCTCTTTCGAAAGGAAAAACTATGTCTACCAAAATTGAAGTCAATGCCATGGGCGATGCCTGCCCGCTGCCCGTCGTCAAGACGCTTAAGGCACTCAAACAGCTTGATGGCGAGGGTGCCGTGGTGACCTCGGTCGATAACGAGACCGCCGTCAAGAACATCTCCAAGATGGCGCAGGAGAAGGGCTGCACGGCCTCGGTCGAGAAGGTTTCTGACGCCGAGTGGCATGTGACCGTGGCGACCTCTGGCGCCGTTGCCGTGGCCGATCCTGAGCAGGATGGCGCTGCCTTCTGCGACGCCAGCGCCGGCAAGGGCAAACTCGTCATTTCCGTCTACACCGATTGCATGGGCCGTGGCGACGACGAGCTGGGCCACAAGCTCATGAAGGCGTTTATCTTTGCCGTGACGCAGCAGGAGGAACTGCCCGCGACCATGCTGTTCTACAACGGCGGTGCCAAGCTCACCGTCGAGGGCTCGCCGGTGCTCGATGACCTGAAGGGCCTGGCGGAGCAGGGCGTCGAGATCCTTACCTGCGGTACCTGCCTGGACCACTTTGGCATTAAGGACCAGCTTGCCGTGGGCGAGGTCACGAACATGTACGTGATCGTCGAAAAGATGGAGCAGGCCGGCCGCATCGTGCGCCCGTAGCGTATTGGTTGGAGTTGCCATGAGGGAGAAGCGCCCGGCGCTTGTCATCACGTTTCCTACCACGGCGGCCGCCATGGGTTGCGAGTCCCTGTGCGTCGAGCGCGGCCTTCCCGGGCGAACGATTCCCGTGCCCGGGGAGGTCGCTGCCGGCTGCGGTCTGGCGTGGAAGGCGTCGCCTGCCGATGAGGAGCTGCTGCGCGGCGAACTCGCCGCGGCGGGCGTTCCTACCGAGGGCTATACCGTGATTGATATGTGGGAGGTCGTGCGATGATCTACCTGGATAACGCGGCGACGACCATGCACAAGCCGCAGACGGTCATCGATGCCGTGACGCAGGCGATGTGCTCGCTTGGCAATGCCGGACGCGGCGCGACGTCGGGTGCGCTCGACGCGGCGCGTACCATCCACGGCTGTCGCGCCAAGCTTGCGCGCTTGCTGGGCTGCCCGCGTGCTGACCATGTGTGTTTTACGCCCAACTCCACCGCGGCGCTCAACACCGTCATCAATGGCGTGGTGCGCCCCGGCGACCGTGTGGTCACGACGGTGCTCGAGCACAACTCCGTGCTGCGTCCGCTCAACCGCCTGGCGGCAGAGCAGGGCGTGACCGTTGAGCATGCGGGTTGCGACGCGAACGGCGCGCTCGACTACGACGAGCTCGAGCGGTTGGTCACGCCGGGCACGCGTGCCGTGGTGGTGACACACGCCTCCAATGTGACCGGCAACGCGGTCGACGTTTCGCGTGTGGCTGCCATCGCGCATGCGGCCGGCGCGCTTGCGATCGTCGACGCCTCGCAGTCTGCCGGTACGGCGAAGATTGACATGGATGCCATGGGGCTCGACGTGGTGTGCTTTACCGGCCACAAGGGGCTCATGGGACCCCAAGGCACCGGCGGCCTGGCCGTGGCGGAGGGCATTGACGTGGCTCCGTGGGCCATGGGTGGCACGGGCGTGCACAGTTTCGATGCGCTGCAGCCGCTTGAGTGGCCCACGCGTCTTGAGGCGGGCACGCTCAACGGTCACGGCATCGCAGGACTTTCCGCAGGTCTTGACTTTATCGAGGCACAAGGCGGGGTCGAGGCGATTGCGGCTCGTGAGCGTGCGCTCGCCGATCGCTTCCTTGCCGGTGTGCGCAAGATTCCGGGGATTAAGCTCTACGGTGCGTTTGACCAGCCCATGCGTTCGGCGATCGTGTCGCTCAACGTGGGCGATATCGACTCTGCCGAGATCTCGGATGCGCTCATGCAAGGGTGGGGGATTGCGACGCGCCCCGGCGCTCATTGCGCTCCGCTCATGCACCGCGCACTCGGGACCGAGCGCCAGGGTATCGTTCGCTTCTCGTTTGGGTATTTCAACACGGACGAGGAAGTCGATACCGCGATTGACGCTTTGCGCGATTTAGCCTGCTAGAGCGTATATACTTGCGGGACGGGTGTTTTTCCCGTCCCGTTTTTGTTTCGACCCGAAAGGTGTGCATATGGTCTCATCCGCTCCGCGCGGTTTGCGCTCCGACCATGTCGTTACCGTCGGCATTGCGCTGTTCTCGATGCTCTTTGGTGCCGGTAACCTCATCATTCCGCCGCTGCTGGCACTTCAGGCCGGCACGGCCACGCCGCTTGCCATGATTGGCTTTTTGATTGCCGCTATCGGTCTGCCTGTTATGGGGTTTATCGCCGTGGCGCTCGCCGGAACGGCGCGCGAGCTTGCCGGCCGCGTGCACCCCAAGTTTGGCGAATTCTTCGTTGCGGCGGTGTATCTGGCCATCGGCCCGTGCCTGGCCATTCCGCGCACGAGCTCTACGGCGTTCGAAATGCTGGTGCCGCTGCTACCCGAGGGCGTTTCGCTCGGCACGGCACGTCTGGTGTTTGCGATTGGGTTCTTCGTCGTCGCGTTTGCGCTCACGCTGCGCCCGGGTGTCATCACGCGCGTGCTCGGTCGCATTACGGGTCCCGCGCTCATTGCGCTCATCGTGCTGGTCGTGGGTGCTGCCGTGATCTCGCCGCTGGGACCGGCTGCCGCGCCTCAGGCTCCCTACGATGCAGGCGCCGCCGTGCAGGGCTTTCTGACTGGCTATCAGACCATGGACCTGCTCGCGTCGCTCGCCTTCGGCATCATCATCGCCGAGACCATCCACGAGTTGGGTGTTACCGATGACAAGCGCGTGGCCTTTGAGATTTCGCGTTCCGGTGTGATCGCCGGCGTGCTCATGGCCGTCATCTACTGCGGTTTGGCCCTTGCCGGTATGCAGCTCGGCACCGTGATGCCCGACGCTACCAACGGCGCTGCCATCCTTGCCCGCTCTGCCTCCATGCACTTTGGCCTTGCCGGCACGGTCGTGGTCTTCGCCATCTTCTTTCTCGCCTGCATGAACGTGTGCATTGGCCTTATCAGCTGCTGCTCGCGTTATTTTTGCGAAACGTATGTGTTCGATGGGGGAGCGGAGGCGCCCGAGGAGGCCATGCGCCGTCCCTTTGCGGTTCTCGCCTTTGTGTTCGCAGCGTTTTCGTGCGTGCTCTCCAATGTGGGCCTCGACGTGATCCTTATGTTCTCGGTGCCCATGCTCAACGCTTTGTATCCCGTTGCCATCGTGCTGGTGCTGATGGGCCTGGTGCACGGTTTTTGCGACGCGCATCCGCAAGTGTGGGTTTGGGTCGGCGGCGTCGTCGCGGTGCAGAGCGTGATCACCTCGGTCCGCGATGCGTTCTTTGCGGGCGCGTGGCTGCCGTTCGATGCGCTGCCGTCGGCGGATATCGGTGCCGCGTGGGCGCCGGTTGCCGTGGTGGCGTTTGTGATCGGCCTGCTCCATAGTCGTTTTGTTGCACATTCGAGGAGCTAAGGCATCAATGCTTGCACAGGCGGGGAGTCTCCCCTATAATTTCCTTCGCTTTGGGACACGCAAGGTTTAGGCCTTAGCTGCTCAACACCTTCGGGACGTGGCGCAGTTTGGTAGCGCGCCTGCTTTGGGAGCAGGATGTCGCAGGTTCAAATCCTGTCGTCCCGACCATATCTTGCGGGCGTAGTTCAATGGTAGAACCCCAGCCTTCCAAGCTGATGACGCGGGTTCGATTCCCGTCGCCCGCTCCATAGGATAGTTTTAACGGCTTTGGCTCTATTTGGTGCCAGAGCCGTTTTCATATACATGCCGGGGACCCCACATCCCCTCCTAAGTTGCGGTGAAATACGGACTGTTTTCCGGCTTTTATGGCCCATGTAGTCCGTATTTCACCGCAACTATTTGTAAGGTTGGATTTTGATGCCGTTGGGAGGGTCGTAGCGACCGTCTACCGAGAGTGGAAATATTTTTTGAAGCTCTGACCTGCGACGTCAAGCTTTTGGTCAGCTTTTGGCAAGGCCTGCGGACGGAAGCATGCGATAGCGTAATGGTATTCTCTCCGCCGTGATGGTTATGGGGTTGGCCATGCTCGATAAAGGCAAACATTTTCCGCAGTCCTATGCAAGGATGCTATTCTCGGCCGTTGGAATTCATCAAGATGGACAGCTGCTTATAACAATTGATCCTTGGGATGAACGCCGTGCGCGCGAGCTTATGCAGGAAGAGCTTATGCTTCGTCTTTACAACCATGTGTATGCGGATCCGGTCTATTGGAATAATCTTGGGGTTGAAGATCGTATCTTTCAGCCGGCATCCGCTATTGCGGTCGTTGAACCGGATGCTGTGTTTTGCGGAGCGACAGCAGCGTTGCTCTACGGCATCGGCTCGGCGTATACGCTTCTGGATAAAGTGCAAGTGCTGCTGCCACGGTCTACAAGGCGTGATACGTATGAGTTCGTTGAATACAAGCGCTGGCGCCCGGGCGAAGTGTGGCGGCTTGGTCTGTTTACACTGACGGATCCGTGTCGAACGGTTGTTGATATCGCGCGATCGAGCGCCTTTCGCTATGCGCTGGGTTATGTCGATGGCTTGGCCCGTGAGTACGATGTCGAACGCGAAGAGCTGCGAGCATATGCGCAGGCAAATTGTCGAGGGCTGCATGGCATCGCGCGTGCTTTTGACGTTTTTGAGTATATGGACGGCAGGTCAGACAATGGCGGCGAGTCTGAGGCGAGAGCAGCGATGATTCTCGCTGGGGTTGCCGCGCCTGAGCTTCAAGTTGAGATACCGCGACCAGGAAACGCTGGCTATTATCTAGCAGATTATGGCTGGCAGATGACAGACGGCTCATGGACGCTGGCAGAGCTGCATGGGCTGGGTAAGTTTGAAGACGAAGCTCAAAATGATCCGGAGCAAGCGGCGGCAAAAACCTATCGAGCGGCCCTCATGCGCGATGCGAACCTTCGCGCCATGGGCCACAACGTCATTCATTTCAAACTCTCGGACACCTACGAAGTAGAATCGTTCGGTGCCATGATGCGCGGTTACGGTATTCCGACAACAAAACCCTACGCCGACTCCCGATAGAGAAATCGTTCGCAGCCAACCTTCAATAAGTTGCGGTGAAATACGGACTATCGAGGCCTTTAAAGGCATGAAACAGTCCGTATTTCACCGCAACATAGGCGGGGATGGGGCTGAGG